>JBBQPP010000112.1:0-9384 GCA_038217255.1 Bacteroidales bacterium
GAAATTTCAGATGATAAAAGCAAAATCGAGTTAAACACGCTTGAATACTCAACATTTAAACAGATTATCAGTATTTCATATTTAGCATATTCCATTACTAATGATTTTAAATATCTTGAATCAGCTTTTCAGAATGCAGAACGATTAAAAAGTAGTTCACTATTTGATAAAATTTCAAATCAACTTGCACTTGATAATAGCCTTGTACCCGACAGTTTACTAATCCTGGAAAATAAATTAAATAACAGTATTACAATTTTATCTGAAAAACTAAATAATGAAATAAACAATATTAATCCAGATAGTTTATTAATAAAGGAATATAATGATGAGCTTTTCACAGCCAACCGTAACCGTGAGGAATTACACCGTCATATTGAAACGAATTACAAGGATTATTACGAACTAAAATATTCAAATTCAATGCTTTCATTAAAAGACATTCAACTAAAATTAAAGAAAAACCAGGTAATTATAGAATACGTTTTAAATGAAACTGATTCAATTCATGAACTATATACTTTTTGCATCAGTTCAGATAAAATTGATTTCAACAAGCAAAAAGTAAATAATGAGTTTGTAAATTCAATTGTAAGCACATTCAAGTTCATGTCAAATACAGAGTATTTGTTCACAAAAAACGAAGATTCCAAACAATTTTGCGTTTCATCTAATTATCTTTACAAAAAATTGATACTACCCTTAAAAGAACAAATTATAAATAAAAATATCACAATTATTCCCGATGGAAAATTGAGTTACATACCCTTTGATGCTTTACTTGAAAACTTACCCGATACAAGCAAAACTATAGAATTCAATCAATTGAGTTATTTAATCCGAAATTATTGCATTAACTACTCCAACTCAGTTAATTTGCTTTTCAAGCAATTACCTTCAGGCAAAAGAAGCAGTAAAATTAAGACAATAGCTTTTGCCCCTGTATATAAGGAAGGAGAATCAATAGAAATATTACATAAAAAATATCCCCTTATACCTTTACGCGGCGTGGTAAAAGAGGTAACACAGATTTCAAAAATTGTAGATACTGATGTTTTTATCGGCGAGGAAGCAACCGAAGATAATTTCAGGAAAAATGCTGAAAAATATGATATTTTGCACCTTGCCATGCACGCATTTATAAATGATTCTTTGCCCGCATTTTCCAGTTTTGCTTTTACCCAAAATATTATGGAAGATCCCACAAAAAATGGAATGCTTAATATTGCAGATATTTATAATCTTAAATTAAATGCAAAACTAACTGTTTTAAGTGCCTGTAATACAGGGTCGGGCCAATTGAAAAAAGGTGAGGGAATTATGAGCCTCGCCCGTGGTTTTCTTTACGCGGGCTGCCCGTCAATTGTTATGTCATTATGGGAAGTTGAAGATGAAAGCGGGACGCAAATTATAACAGCATTTTATAAAAACCTGAAAAAGGGAAAATCAAAAGATGAATCATTACGATTAGCAAAGTTGGAATACCTTAACTCCGTAAGTTCCCGCAAAGCCCACCCGCATTATTGGTTAGGGTTTGTAAGTATGGGAGATAATTCTGCGCTTTACACCAGTTACGATTTCTATTTTTTCATTTTACTTATTTTGGCATTATCCGGTATAGGCATTGACCAGGTAATACGCATAAAAAAAGCCCGAAAGAAACGGGCCTTGTAGAATGGGAATGTATATTTTTTTTTATTTGGAATGTGAATATGTGTTTTATTTAGCTTAATTTTATTTAAACGAATATTTCAAACGCCTGATTATTGCCTTGGCATCGTTTTCAAAGTGTCCCTTTCTTTCAATTACAGCCAATAACTCTGCCCGGGATTTCTCATAATTTTTAAGCTTTAAATAACATAGGCTCCTATACCATTCGGCTTCCTCAATAAACAGGTTGTCACCTTGGTTTATAACTTTAGAATATAAATCTATTGCATCACTATATTTATTCATACTTTGTAAACTGGCCGCCTTATAAAAATCAAAAACTACATTTTCATTTTTTGTAGTTGGCAATTGCCCTAAAATTTTTATTACCTCAGCATAGTCAGCATTTAAATATGCAATATTTGCTCGCTGCATTGACGTTATTTCGCTGGACACAGATCTTTCAGGAGACCATGAGGGTGTCATATAGTAACGTTCATAAGTATTTTCAGTTGAAACTAAACTATTCGTTAAAACACCTGCTATGCCCAAAAGTATAACCAAAGCTGCCACACTGCTTCTCCAGAAATTCAATTTCACAGACTTTGTTTCCGGAATAATCATATTAATTTTTTTGTCATCAGTAGATTCTCTGACAGCAATCAGTTCTTTCCGCAAATTAAAAATATCTTGTTCTGCAATTGATTCATTTATTTGATTTCGAAGTTTTACCTCTGCAATTAAATCAGTATTATCATTTAATTCAAATTCAAATTCTTCAAGTAATTCTCCCTCTAATATACCATCAATATAATCCTCAATGCTTTTTTCACTTACATTCCAGGAAGTTTCAGTTCGAAGGATATTTGAAATTTGACTCCGCAAATCCATAACATCATTTTCCTTAATTGACATCTCAATATGCTGGTGCAATTCTACTTCGTCCTTCAAGGAACAATTTTGAAACATATCTTTTTCAAAATCAAGCAATTCAATTCCACTTAATTCACCATTTACATAATCATCTATTTGTTCAATGGTAAACTGCGGTTCCACTGATTTAGCAACTTGTTTTAGCGTTTGCCGGAAATGAAGTATATCTTTTTCAAGAATTGCTTCTTCTAATCCTTCAAAATCTTTCAAATCAATACTTAAAATATCTTCCTCATTATTTGAGACTTCCGAAACTTTTTGTTCTTTATAAAACCGATGAATATTTTCGTTTGATCTTGACTCATGATGATATACATGTACTTTTGGCAATGAGTCATAATAATTAATTAATTCTTCGCTCGAAAGAATTTCAGTTAATTCCTGGATATCGGAAAAATCGTTTATAGATCTGAATAATTTATTGCCCGAATTGGCAGGTTTATCTTGGGAAATAACATTTTTCACTTTACTTCTAAGGGTTAACACGTCTTTCTCAATTATTGCATTATTAATATCAATCCAAAAATCCAACTCACTTCTGAGTTTTGGGTTTCTCTTTAACTCAGCTTCAAATTCAAGTTTAGATTCTTCTTCTAATTGCTCAATGCAATAATCTTCAATCTGCTCAAAAAAATCTGTTTTAGGTATCATTTTCAAGTATTTTTTTAAATTCTGAGTCCTGTTTAATTCTACTAATAAGTAATTCCTTACACTTAAACTTTCGTTTCTTAGCATATTTATCACTTTTATACCCCATCACTTTTGCAATTTCTTTGAGTGAAACCTTTTCAAAAAACAATTGCAATAGCTTTTGGCAATCTGTACTTAGTGTAACAAAATGCTTCTGATATAATCCATACCTTTCATTTTTTTCAACCAGTTCATTGAAGTTGTCATCATACAAATCTTCCTGGTAAGCCAATGAATCATTCAGTTTTTCTTTTTCGATCCGTCTTTTCTCTAATTGTTTTAACCACAAAAACCGGCAAACCGAAAACAAGTAACCTTTAAAAGAACTCTTCTCGAAAACTAAATCGTTCTCCTTTATTTTTCTGTATATTATAATGATGGCTTCCTGAAAGATGTCACTTGCATCATCTTCACTTCCATGATTTTTCCTGATAAAATAATTTATGTTGTAGTAGAACTGTTTATAGATATACTGCAAAATTAAATTATCGTGCCTCAATATTCCTTTCAGAATTTGCTCATCACTATATCCTATCATCTTCTTTATATTATTCGATTATTATTAAAAAGGTAACCCTTAATTTAGATTTATTCTTTGATATTTTTGATTTTTCCAGTTTTTAATATTCCAATTAAGCTTGTAAACAACCAATTAAGTGTAAATATAAAAAGTAAATTCTTTTTAAGAGAAAAATGATTGAAGAAATCATAGAGAGCTATGGGAATAGATATAAAAACAAAAAGGACAGGTTCAATAACCTATCCTTTTCTCATTAAACTAACTAACCTAACTAAACCTAAACTTATGAAAATAAACGTACCACAAAGATAATTGCAGTTTTGAAAATTTACAAAATATTGGTGTTAAATCATGTTAAAGAATAATCACTAATTAAAATTGATTATTGTGCAATAAAATTATAGTGGATTGTACCTTTTTGTAATGCAGGAGCTTTCGGATCTGCATTAAACAAAGTTTTTAATGCTGCCGTTTGAGCATACATTACTATTTGCTTGTCACGAACTTTTTGACCTGGCGCCAGATTTGCCTCAACTACCCTCCCCTGCCTATCAACATTAATTTCTATTACTATTTTGCCGCCTCCCTGAGCTAAATATACAGGAATAGGTAAACTTATATGGTACCGGTTTTCCAAATAATAAACAATATTGCTTTCACCCGCATAAACAATATTTTTTATCGAATCGGGATCCATTCCCTCTGTAGTTTCTACAGGCATTTTAATATCTTCAATTTTTATTTTTTCTTTAGCAAGCTGGTTATTTACATCCGAAACGAGGTTTTTTGCAGCATTGACTTCCTTTAAATAATCATCATCGAAGAACTTTTCTTTTGAGGTTGTAGTATTTTTTTCAGCAAGTTTATTAGAAGCAGTATTTGTCAGGTTATTGGCAGTTTCATTTTTGGTTGCAACGGCCTGCTGTTGTATTTCCTCCTGAATCTTTTCTTCTTCCGGTAAAATATCCGGAAATTCTATTACCAAAGGCTCCTCTTTTATATTTCCTTTCATATCAACCTCGGCAAGCAGAAATGCTGCAATTAGAAGAATATGAAACAGTAACGTCCCCATTACACCATAAATATAACGCCGATATATTTTTGCCAAATAATTCACAAAGCAAAAATATAAAATAAACCCCGATATTAACCCGAAGATTTGACAACAGCTTTGATTTACAATATCTCTGTTATCCGAATTTGTCTTTAACGTATTTTAACAAGGTGTTCTTGAAATGAGGTATATTAAAATTGTTAAATTTCAAAACAGTAATTTCAAAGTATTAATATTGTCAGTTTCTTTTGTGATTTTTGAATAATTAAATGAATAGGTTTTTACTTTTTTTAATACTGATAGTGGGTTTAATATTTGTTAACCCTGATAATATAATTGCTCAATTAACTGATGCAGACACCCTTGACATTGATATTAATCAGCACCAAAAAGAAGAGCAATTTTACGACAGTTTAAAATACAAGGCCAGCCAAGGTAAATTTACTCAACTAATTTATGATTTTCTTATTTCACCTCCGAGGCCTTATGTCGATAAAAAAAAATTGGCTTTAAATTATTACAGTCAATTGGAAGGTAAAATCATATCTGAAATAAAAATAAAATCACTTGATGTTTTTGGCCCTACTTTTCAAGATACATCGAAAACTGCTTCAAGCAAAATTGAAAAAGCTGCAAACAAAATTCATACAAAATCAAATCTGCAGTCCATTCAAAAACTTTTATTATTTAAAGTTGGAGATGCTGTTGATCCTGAAATAATATACGAGAATGAGCGGCTAATCCGTTCACTGCCATACATTAAGGAAATAAATATTATTCTTGAGCAGGACTCATTATATTCTGGATTTGTAAAAGTACTCATCTTAATCAAGGATCGTTTTTCATTTGGTATTTCCGGCAATGTACAAGGTACTCAATCCGCAGCATTTGAAATATACAATAATAATATTTTCGGGGTTGGGCATGAAATAGCATTTGTATTTGCCGGACATGTAAACAAACAGCCTTATTTGGGCGCTGAAACCTATTATAAAATAAAAAATATACATGGTAAATTTGTTGACATTTCATTTGGTTATTTGAATACATTTAAAAGCGAAGGATTCCAGTTTAATCTGAATAAACCATTTATAACAACCTCTATAAAATGGGGTTACGGTGCTACAGCAATGCGAATGTTTCGGGCAAACTATATTTTTCAAAACGATGTTGTATATTCTGAAACAGCCATGGATTTTAGTTATTATGGTGGATGGGCCGGACATAGTTTTCCGGTAAAAAAAGATCGTCCTGAAAATGCACAGGTTGTTTTAACTGCTGGCTTCAATACTCAGAAATTTAATGTAAGGCCTGCGATTGACCCTGAAAGTATTAACTATTTTGCCAACCGTACCTTTCTTTTAAGTGGTATTACTTTTACTCAAAGAAGATTTATTCAGGATGAACTTATTTATAGCTATGGAATTACGGAAGATATACCAGAAGGCTTTAAAAATGAGATAGTTTATGGTTATGATTTTAACGAATTTGGTAACCGCCATTATGCACATTTACTTCTTTCGAACGGAAACCTGTTAATTAACAAAAAAGGTTATTTATACACCGAAGCAGATATTGGGGGATATTATGGAGAAAGGGGATTTGAACAAGGACAGATAGATGCGCGGGTTCACTTTATTTCTAAGCTTTTAAATACGAGACAAAAAGGGGCCAGGTTATTTGTAAATACTGATTATTCAATTGGTTTACACAGGTTGGAAATTGAAAGTCTCAATCTAAGCAGAGATAATTCAATAAGAGGTTTTAGTAGCCGGCAGGCATTTGGCAAACAACGCTTAAGTTTTAATTTGGAATATGTACTTTTTCTTCAAAAAGAGTTTTACAAATTCAACATGGCTCTTTTTGGGTTCACCGATGTTGGTTTGATTGGTACAAACAAAGAATTTATTTTGACACAGGATTTCTACAGCGGTTTGGGCATTGGAATCAGGCTACATAATGAAAGCCTTGTTTTTAAAACCATTCATTTGAGACTGGCTTTTTATCCGTTTCACCCTCATAATATGAGTTTTGTAAGTTTTGTTTTGGAAGAACAATTGAAAAGGCAGTTTTACAGTTTTGAGCCTACTCAACCACAGCCACTTAAATTTGAATAATCTCCTTTCGAACTCAAATATAAAGTTCATTTAGCGCCCCAAAATAATCCACATCCCAACCATCCGAAATGTTATCATACGCTTCATCTGGAATGTTTGTATGTGACAATTCGAGACTGGTCCCCTTTTTATGTGGATGCAATTTCATTGTAACCATTGAATTCTCTTCATCCTCGAAAAACCATTTCTGAACAATTTTCCTGTTTTCTTCAAATTCCAGATTAACTCCGGAAATACTTCCTCCCCATAACGAAAAGACGGTGCCTTCAACGAGTTCCATTTCGGCTGCTTCACCTGTCCAAATCTCCAGCATGGTTTTATTGGTCAAAGCATTATATACATCTTTAGGCTCAGCGTTTAAAATATAATAGCGTTTGATATTTTTCATCTTTTCGAATTTATTAATGTATTCGTGTTGAATGCGTTACGTTGTGGTTTATTTTATAGGTAAAACCAATTGAAAAGTACTCTTTTACCTGAAGTTTTGTTGTTTCTCCAATCTTAACATCGTTGGCGTCGAATACCGGATATTTTACATCGTCGTCATAAATCAAGTGTAACAAAAACCTCATATTAATAAATTCATTTAGTTTAACCGAAATGTTATTCTCCCAATTTACATCGAATTTTTGGAAAGGCCTTTTGTAGTTAATGAACATTTTATATTTTGTTTCATACGTAATATTATCTTTTAACGATTTCCTAAAGTATATATCGGCGTTTAAACCCGGTTCCCAAAAACTATTCTCATTGGCTTCGATTCCAAATTTAGTTTGGTCGAATTTTGTTGTATCCCGCACATAAACATTTTTAAGTGTTAATGGTGAAAGCAATAACGAAAAATCCTTTGATGGTTTATATTCCATCCCCAATTTAAAAAACAATCGCGATGGAGCAAGAAAACCTGAAATTGGGTCGGGATGTTCTGATTTAGGGTAAACATAACCGTTAAAAAATTGAGTATTAAAATTGAACTCGCTCGAGTAATACCACTTTTTGTAGGCACTTACACCAAACCGGGATGTTATTTCGAATTTATCGTCATTCTTTTGCAGCCCCTTAATTTCTCCCCCGTTCTTAACCCAACCATTTCTGAGTTCACCTGAATTATCCCATTTTATTTTACCATCAGCACGTTTATAATTGGCGTAACCTTTAAGCACAATCAATGAGGCAATTGCATTTTGCCCCCCTTTTTCCCAATTTTCCATATAGGTTTGTGAAAACCCCAGATGCCCGTCGCCCCCTATTACCCATGGTGTTTCAACCTGATATGGTTTGCCAACAGCCTTCAGAGATGAAATATTTTTTTCAAGCGATTTGAAACTGAAATCCTTTGTTTCTTTTGGTTTATACCGCGATATGGTAACTCCATCATCAATTAACATGAACATTCCACGCTTTCCAACATTTCGAACAAGTACACTCAACGAATCGTTTTGAACATTTTTCAGCCAGAACCGTGAATATTTTTCATCACTACTTTTTAAACCTATTTCAGAAGAATTACCCGAAAGATTGTATATGGTAACATTTACCGAGTCAATAAAATCAGCATAATCAGCCAAAGTACCAAGTACCGCAGAGATTGAGTCGTTAACCGCATTCACTACCGATTCGTTATACAATCGCAATACATTATAATTATTCACCTTAACTGAATCATTCAATCGTTTTACTTGATAATTATAGGCTTGTTCAAACGCTTTTTGACTATAAACATTAGTAACCGAATCAACATAAGCTGCTTTTATTGAATCATTATATTGAACCCTTTTTTGTTCAATATAAACAGAACGGATACTATCAATGCTTACCAATTTCTGAAAATCAGCAGGAGAATTTATAACCGAATCGGGGATTACTTCCGGAATAATTAAATTTTTTGGCATTTTATACACTGCATCTGTAAAAAGTTGCATTCCTTTTCCCTCGGGAACAAGGTTTAGTTTCCCCTCCAAATTTTCAAATTTCTCAGGAGGTACATTTGCTTTTTTATTTTCAAATTCCTTTTGCAGCTCGACACCAATTCTATTGATTCTTTTTTCAACCAGAGGATATGGATAAAAACCCGGAACATTCAAACTATCCTCCACATTTTCGGGCAACCTGAAAACATAGGTTTGTTTTTGGGAAAATGTTTTATAAATATTATTGACTACTGAATCGATCGGGTCATCTTCAATAAAATTTATTAAGCCCCTAACATCCTTTGCTACCGCTGGTTTAGTAATATACCAGTTGTTGTCTTCGTAAAAATATCTTTTCAAAATATTTATGCCCAAATCGAGGGGTTTGTCACCTTCTTCCGTTTCCGTTGATTGTGCTGTAACTTGAAAAGAGAATATTAAAATGGTAAAAAGGAGTAAAAGTGTTTTCGTTTTTCGGAAATTCATATTTTATGCTTTTTGCTTTCTGTT
>JBBQPP010000113.1:0-9378 GCA_038217255.1 Bacteroidales bacterium
AAATCCGTTGAAAGATGTAAAAGTTGTTTTGATGCAAAATGGCCGGTGGGACAATGCAAAACGTGATTTGAAACCTCTTTTTATCCGTGGAAACCAACTTGATTATAATTATCAAAAGGAAAATGTTTTTAAGGCGGGCAACGAATTCAGGTATTTCGATAACCGCTCCAATAAATATAATGGCGAATATGTTGCATCAACTGATTTTCACAGGCCATATTTTCATAAAACTTTAATGACGGATGAAGTACGCGCTAACAAGGATTTTTTTCAGTACAAAGAAATGAACGGCAAATATACAATTGAAAGCCAGGACCAGGAAGTGCGCGACCCTGACACTGAATGCGACTATACTTTTGTACACTTTACGTTGCCTTTGCCGTCCATTTTATTGGGTGGAAGTGTTAACGTTTTTGGGGCGCTCACTGGTTGGAATGCCAATAAAAGTAACGAAATGACATGGAATTTTAACACTAGCGCATACGAACTGACTTTACTTTTAAAACAGGGTTATTATAATTACCAATACGTTTATGTGCCGCAGGGTTCGCTTGTTGCCGATCTTACCAATATTGAAGGCAGTTTTTGGGAAACTGAAAATGATTACCAGCTTTTTGTGTATTACAGCGATTTTTCGGCGAGGTATGATAGGTTGGTGGGGTTCCGGCTTTTTAATTCAAAAGATCAATAGAAAATCTTAAGAGGGGATATTGTTTGTCAAAAACTGATTTGGATAATTTTTAACTCACAATACTTAAAAATCCTTTCCCATTTTTAAAAGGTAGTGAAAACCAGAACTTACTTCCTTTTCCAGGTGCCGATTCAAATTCAAGTTCCCCTCCAAGTAATGCTATATAATGTTGAACGATAGCTAATCCCAGACCAGAGCCTGAAGTTGACTCATTTATTTGATTTTGAATTCGGTAAAAACGATTGAAAATGTGTTTGAATTCTTCTTCCGGGATTCCGATCCCTGTGTCGGAAACACAAAATTTTACCCACTCATTCCGTATCATTTCGTAGCTGATTTTTATTTCACCCTTAACTGTGTATTTTACAGCGTTGTCAGTCAGTAAGGATAAAATCTCGCTCAGTAAGTTAGAGTCAGTATCAAATCCAAATTCCTTGTTCGGGACATCAATTTTGAGGATTAATTTAATCTTTTTTGAATCGGGTAATAATATAAGGTATTTGTTGTAGGCATCCCGCATCAACACATTAATATTGCAAAATCTATTTGCAACTTCAACGGTTTGTGTTTCAATTTTCGACAAGTGAATTGTGTTGTCGATCATATTTAACAACTGTTTCCCATTTATTGAAATTGCATCCGATAATTCTATTTTTTCATCAGGTTCCAAATCCGAATCAGTCAATATTCTCGAAAAATTTGTGATCACATTCATTGGTGTGCGGATTTCATGCGACAGGTTTGCCAGAAATGCAGATTTTAATTTATCCGATTCCTCTGCACGAATCAAAGCTTTTTCAAGTTTAAACTCTGCTGTTTTTCGCTTTGTAATATCGCGGGCAATAGAAATTACCGAATGGGCATTTAGTTTTGTTAGCCGCATTTCAAAAAGGAATGTTCCGTTTGGCGTATTCATTTGGTATTCGATGGTTTCAATCGAATTGGTTTTTATTGAAGTTTGAATACAACTGAATATTTTTTCAGCCATATTTTCAGGGAACCCAACTTCAAAAATTGTACTGCCAATTATATTTGCATCTTCAATTTTAAACAAGTCACTTTCTTTAATTACAAAATCTTCATAAGTTCCATCCCTGTCGATTACGAAAAAGATATCAGGAATTGCCTCAAGTAAAACTTTGTATCGGTGTTTGCTTTCTTCCAGTTCGGCAATTTTGCTTTTGAGTTTCGAAATATCCTCGAATATGATATAGAATTTATTGTAATCGGGCTGCAAAACATGAATGTTGTACCACCGTTCAAGTGCAACTGCATAATATTCGTGTATTCTCTTTTGTTTCGATTGCAATAAAACATATTTATTCAAGTCGAATTTGCTTTTAAAAATTAAGTTAAAAATGTAATCAGCTTTCTGTTGCTGAACCTCATAAAGGTTAATTTTAAATGTACTTTCAAAAGTATTGTTTACTTTTTCAACAATTAATTCATCGATATTGCCCGCCTCGTCACGTTCTGCCCTAATTTGCGCAATTGAAAATCCTGAATCCTGCAAAACTTTATTAACACTTTGGTTAATTGAATTTATTTGAGTTTGATGTTTTTTTATTATTGCCAAATAATAAACCCGCATTACATATCCGAATAAAAAAACTGCTGTAAAAACAAAAATAGGGTTGGTAACGAACGGTGTGTAGAATGAAAGTGAATCGTAAAGTATATCCAGTTTTAGCATTTGAAAACTGACAGTAATTAGCCCAATAAAGAAAAATGTCCTGATTTTAATATTTGTTTCCGAAAAATAAAGCAGAAAGATCATCCCAAAATGTAACCAGAAAACTGTAAAATAAATGTTGTCCTGGGTTGGTGTATTCTGATTAAAATCGGAAAAATAATACGCATATAGAACAAACGGCAGTATGAAAATACTGTTAACCGAACAATTTATTTTTCCTCTAATTGTACAAATTATGGGCAGAGTAGCCATTGCAAATAACAAAATATTGCACAACAGGCAACTGTTGTCAAAACTGAAAATTAAATTATAGAATAGAAACAACAAAGCAAAAACTTCAAAAAGTACCCAAACAATGAGCAATTGCCAAAGCTTTTTCCTATCCTGAATTGAGGTTTCAACCCAAAATTTGTTAGATAATATCGCAAATAATCTTGTATTCAATACCTTAATGTTGTCAATATCCGTTCAGAAATGCGTTCGCTCAAAGGTAATTCAATTCCAAATAACATTAAAGAATGAATCCCAAAAACTGACATTTGTTTTGTTTATCAACATATAAATTCTATAAATCTGAAAATAAGGGATTTGCAATTGCGTATTTTTTCAAGTCACTGATTTTTGTTATGATTTAGCAACATTTGAATCCATAGTTTTGTATAAAATGAATTTTACTTAAAAAAGGAAGTTATGTCAAAGGGAATTTTTAATGTACCGGTTGCAAAGAACGAACCTATTTTGGGTTATGCCCCCGGGAGTGAGGAAAGAACTGCATTAAAAGAGAAAATTAATGAGTTGAGATCAACAGAAGTTGATTTACCTATGGTTATTGGAGGGTTGGATGTTTACACTGACCGTAAAGTAAAGATGTCGCCCCCACATGAAATTGCACACACTTTAGGTTATTATAATCAGGGTGATGCAAGTCATGTTGAAATGGCCATTGATGCAGCGCTCGCAGCACGTGAGAGTTGGGCAAATCTGTCGTGGCAACACCGTGCATCAATATTTTTAAAAGCTGCCGATTTATTAACTGGGCCGTACCGGGCAAAAATTAATGCCGCAACTATGCTGGGGCAATCTAAAAATGCTTTCCAGTCTGAAATTGATGCGGCATGTGAATTGGCCGATTTCTTTAGGTTTGGAGTTAAAGTAATGACTGACATTTACAAAATTCAGCCCGAATCGGCTCCGGGCATGTGGAATTATAATGAATTTCGGCCTTTGGAAGGTTTTGTTTTTGCACTCACCCCTTTCAATTTTACGTCAATTGCAGGAAACCTGCCGGCAGCACCTGCATTAATGGGGAATGTTGTGGTTTGGAAACCATCGAAAACCGCAATATATTCTGCACATGTTATTATGGAAATTTTCAGGGAAGCAGGTTTGCCCGATGGTGTTATTAACCTTGTTTTTGCATCGGGACCGGTTGTTGCCGATATGGTTTTAACCCATTCGCGTTTCGCGGGAATACATTTTACGGGTTCAACAGGTGTATTTAACAGCATCTGGAAAACCATTGGCGACAATATCTCAAAATATAAAACTTACCCCAGGATTGTTGGTGAAACCGGTGGAAAGGATTTCATTTTCGCAGACAATACTGCCGATCCACAAGCACTTGCAGTTGCAATGTTGCGCGGAGCATTTGAATACCAGGGACAAAAATGTTCGGCTGCTTCCAGGGTTTATATCCCCGAAACCATTTGGCCGGAAGTAAAAGAGCGTTTTGGAAATGAACTGGCAACATTAAAAATGGGACCACCCGAAGATTTTACCAACTTTATCAATGCTGTTATTGATGAGGCTTCGTTTGACAAATTAAAAGGATATATTGACAGGGCTAAAACAGATAAAGATGCCGAAGTGATTTTTGGTGGAAACTGTGATAAATCGGTTGGTTATTTTATCGAACCAACAGTAATACTGGCGAAAAAGCCAAATTACATAACCATGGAAGAAGAACTCTTTGGACCCGTTTTAACTGTTTATGTTTACGATGATGAAGAAATGGACAAAACGCTGGAAATTCTTGATAAAACTTCGATTTATGCGCTCACCGGAGCGGTAATGTCGCAAAATCGATACAATATTGATAAGATTACAAAGCGTTTGGAAAATGCAGCAGGCAATTTTTATATAAACGATAAACCAACAGGTGCCGTTGTTGGCCAGCAGCCATTTGGCGGCGCGAGGGCATCGGGTACAAACGATAAAGCCGGGTCGATTTTTAACTTGCTTCGCTGGACTTCAATACGCACAATCAAGGAAACTTTTGTTACACCAAAAGAATATACTTATCCAAATTTTCAAGCCGATAAGGAATAAAATAAACCGGAAAATGTTTATAAAAGGGTATTGAAACATTTCAATACCCTTTTTTTATCGTACTGAAAATCCTACTTTTGCTGAAATGTTTTTGCTGAAATGGGAAAAATAAATTTAAACAACAGTGTCTTTAAAATACTTAGAAATAAGTGGATTGTCGCATCTGTTCTATTTTTAACCTGGATCGTTTTTTTTGATGAAAACAGCATTGTTTCGCACCAAAAAAATAAGCGGCGGCTATATGAACTTAAGCAACAGGAAGAATATTATATGGAACGCATTGAGGTGGACAAACAAAAACTTGAAGATTTGAAGGCTGGCGAAGAAAAACTCGAAAAGTTTGCGCGCGAACAATATTACATGTCGAAACAGGATGAAGACGTTTTTGTAGTTGTTGACGATGATTAAATTCCAAAAATTTATATCAACAATCTACCTCAGCATAACACTTTAGCAAATCAGTGCAATCTGTTCGCTCCTTTTTTTAGTTATATTTCTATTCAAAATGTCAAAATTAAAATCAAATTTTTACGTTGTTTCATTGTGAATTGGTGTAAATAATTGCCAGTTTTCAATTGCCATAAATTGAATTTTATTTGATTGGTTTTCAAAATTTGTTATATTGCTTCTTGAAAATGAAAGGAAATCTCGACATATTTAAAATTAAGACCAACAATGTTCCACCGCAAAAGGGCAGGATTTTAATTGCTGAGCCATTTTTACATGGTGATTATTTTAGTCGTTCGGTTATATTTATAGTGGCATATAGCGAAAAAGGTGCAGTAGGTTTTATTTTAAACAAAAAGATTGAATATCAATTGCATGACGTTTTTCCCGATTTTCCCGATTTCGATGGTAATATTTTTTTAGGTGGACCAGTAGCTGCCGATTCATTGTTTTTTGTGCATAAACTTGGCAATATTTTACCCGGAAGTATAAAAGTTTTGGGCGATTTGCATTGGGGTGGTGATTTTGAAGTTTTGAAAAATCTTATTTCACAAGGATTAGTCAATACGTCCGATATTCATTTTTTCCTTGGATATTCTGGTTGGGATGCGGGGCAGTTGGAAAATGAAATTAAAGATGATTCATGGTTGGTTACTGATGTTGATGAAAATTTAATTATGCAGGAAGCCAATAGTTCATCTTGGACTGATTTTGTGAAAAAGGCCGGCAATCGTTATTCTATTTGGGAAAATTATCCTGAAAATCCATCCTTTAATTAATTTTTTCTGTAAACACTTTTCAACCATTGAATACAATTATTCGAGTGTAATGTGTATTACCTTTGTCATAAACCTACCCGAAAGTAGAATTTTGGGGAGGCGTTAAAAAAAAAATGTAATTTTGTCCCCACATAATTTGAAAAAGGAAACATCCCGGGTTTACGGGGAATTATAAACTTAAAATTACTTTATGTCACTGAGAAGCAATATTCTTGACCTTCGAAAAAGGAAAAAGGAAGTTCAAATGGGTGGTGGTGAAAAAGCCATGGAAATGCAGGCTAAAATGGGTAAACTAACTGCCCGTGAGCGTATTTTGGCCCTTCTTGATAAAAACTCATTTCACGAATATGATTTGTTTGTGGAGCACAGTGCAAAAGATTTCGGAATGGAATCAAAAGTACTTCACGGGGATGGTGTTATCATCGGAACCGGGACAATCAAATCGAAACCGATTTGTATTTTTGCCCAGGATTTTACAGTTGCCGGAGGTTCCTTAGGGTTGATGCACGCCCGGAAAATCACAAAAATCATGGATCATGCCCTGAAAATGAGAGTGCCACTTATTGGTATCAACGATTCTGGTGGTGCACGTATCCAGGAAGGTGTAAATTCACTGGCCGGCTATGGCGAGATATTTTTTCGTAACACACTGGCATCCGGCGTTATTCCGCAAATTTCAGTAATTCTTGGACCTTGCGCTGGTGGTGCGGTTTATTCTCCGGCATTGACCGATTTCGTTTTCGTTGTTGAAAATATCTCAAAGATGTTTATTACCGGCCCAAGTGTAATAAAATCAGTTCTTGGCGAAGAAATTTCGATGGAAGAACTTGGCGGTGCTCGTGTTCACGCTGAAATAACAGGGAATGCTCACTTTTTTGCAAAAACCGAGTTGGATTGTTTTGATCAGATAAAAACTCTTATCAGTTACATACCGAGGAGTAACGCAAAAAAGGCACTGTCATATCCAGCCAAATTACCAATCAAAGGTCCAAAAATCGAAAACCTTGTTCCCCTCGATCCACGAATTCCTTACGATATGCGCGAAATAATACAGACTATTACCGATGGATCTGAATTCCTTGAAGTAATGGAACTTTTTGCACCAAACATTATTATTGGATTTGGCCGAATGGATGGCGAAACTATTGGTTTTGTTGCCAACCAGCCAATGGTACTTGCGGGTGTGCTCGATTGCGACAGTTCTGATAAAGCAGCGCGTTTTATCCGTTATTGCGATGCGTTTAATATCCCAATCGTTACGCTTGAAGATATGCCGGGTTATTTGCCTGGTGCAGATCAGGAACATGCCGGGGTTATCAGGCATGGAGCTAAAATTTTATATGCGTATAGCGAAGCAACCGTTCCAAAGGTGACTGTTATATTAAGAAAAGCTTATGGCGGCGGATATATTGCAATGAACTCGCGACATTTGCGTGCCGATTTTGTGTTTGCCTGGCCTACTGCCGAAATTGCAGTAATGGGACCAGAAGGAGCTGCAAATATTGTTTTCCGCAAGGAAATTGCTGAAGCTGAAAATCCTGAGGAAATGCGCCAGCAGAAAATTCAGGAATACAAGGAAAAATTTGCCAATCCATATGTGGCAGCCGCTCAAGGGTATATCGATGAAGTTATCGAACCAAAAGATACTCGTGCTAGAATTCTTCATGCCTTGCAGGTTTCTGAAAATAAAAGTGTATTCCTTCCAAATAAAAAACATGGAATTCCACCATTTTAATCAATTAATGAGTTTGAATTATGTCTGAACAAAAAGAATTAAAAGAATTGATAATTGGAGGAGCTGTTTATCTAACTACTTTCACCAGGAAATTTGAACAGCGGGTAAACTGGGAAGCACCTAATATAAATATGTTGCACTCATTTATACCGGGAACAATTATTGATATTTATGTAAAACCAAAACAAAAATTGAAGGAAGGGGATGTAATATTATTGCTTGAAGCAATGAAAATGCAAAACCAGGTACGCATGCCTTTTGATGGGGAAATTGTAAAAATCTATGTGAAAAAAGATGAGGTAATTCCGAACCGGTATTTAATGGTTCAAATAAAACCGAAGAAATTGTAAGCAACTCGCTGATTCAATAGGAAACCGTGCAATCAATTGTACGGTTTTTTTATTTTTACTGAATAACTTATTTCACGTGCAAACAAGAAAAATTGTAAAACTGGTAATATTGCAGGCAGCTTTTTTAATCTGTAGTATATATGTTATTGCACAGAATGATAATTTATGCCGAAAATCAACTGAAGGAACTGATTTCTGGTTTGGATTTATGGAGAGCCGTAATCACAATCCAAACCATTTTATTGAAATAACAGTAACCGCAAGCGAAACCACAACTTTTCAAATTAAAATAGGGAAATCAGAAACCCCTTTCAATGGAACATATACTGTTTTTGCGGATAGTTCTATTCAGGTTGAAATTCCCTGGCAAACAGTTGAAGCAATGGGTTCCGAAGAAATCCAGGATAAAGGGATTCATTTAATTGCACAAAACCCCGTGAATGTTTATGCGCTAAACTGGGATCAAAACTCGGCTGATGTGGCTGTTATTTATCCGGTTGAATCGCTTGGTCATGAATATTTTGCAATGTGTTACAAACCCGATATCGATTTGGCAAACCCATTAACAGGAAATGGCCGGAACAGCGAATTTTTAATTGTTGCCGTTGAAGACGAAACCAAAATTGAAATAACGCCTTCGAAAATTACCGATCAGTTGCGGCCAAAAGATTCAACATTCGTTGTTAATCTCGATAAAGGGCAAGTTTATCAGGTGCAATCGGAAAACGAAGTGGGATCAGATAATTACGGCCAGGGCGATTTGACCGGAAGTCATGTTGCAGCTAACAAACCTATTGCTTTTTATTCGGGGTCATTAAGTACAAGGATTCCTTTTGGGCAGTGTTGCTGGGATCATTTATACGAACAAATTCCGCCAGTACAAACCTGGGGACGCGAGTATTTTACTGTGCCCTTGAAAACACGGCAGCAAGACAGGTACCGAATTTTGGCAGCCGAAAATAATACTACTGTTCAAATAACCGGACTGGCGCCAATACATTTAGACAGGGGGCAATTTGAAGAATTTGTTTTTTTTCAGGAAGAACCCAAACGGATTTTTTCCGATAAACCAATTTTAGTTGCTCAGTTTAGCCAGTCTCGTGATGTTGACAGATCGTATACCGGAGGCAATGGCGACCCGTTTATGATAATCCTTAGTTCAACCAACCAGAAAAAAAACGATGTAACTTTTGTTACCTATGATTCTCCCGAAATTCAAACCGACACAACTTATACGGGAATTGAAAAATATTACGTCAACATTATTGCTTTAACAAGTGAGGTTCACAATATTAGGTTTGACAATAAATCCATTCAAAATGAATTTGTTCCGTTTCCTGAAAGCAACTATTCTT
>JBBQPP010000114.1:0-9126 GCA_038217255.1 Bacteroidales bacterium
GTGTTTTGATGAACATTAAACTCTTTTTTCAAATAAATATCGAAAGAATTGAGAAACTTATAGTCGATGGATTCTAACAGGTAATCGGTTTTTTTGTACTGAAATTTGATAAACTCGTCCAATCTTTTTTGAGAGGATTTGTAATGTTTGTATGTTTCCAAGGAGTATCCCTTATTGAGCTTAGCCAAGATGTTTTCTAAATAATAATCGAAAACATTCAGTACGCATTTTGAATCCTTCGTATTGAGTAAAATGTTTTTAATGGAAGTTACTGTAAAATCTTCTCCATTAGATTTGAGTTGGTTGAAAATGTCTTGAATTTCTGTTTTGAGTTTATCCAGCCTTTGATTGATTGTGTGCGACCCTGGAATTTTGTCATGGATACGTTGTTTTACTAAATCCCAATGATCAGGGTTAATAAAAACACCGGTTGAAAGATCAACTCTTTTACTGTTAACAGTGAACCTCACGTAGATTGGTGTCTGCCCATCTTGCTTTACCCTTGTTTTTCTGGGCGAAAAGTTGATTAAAATTCTCATAAATACCTCCGTTTTTAATAAAGTTAATTTTGGGTTTCAGTTGATGCTTAAAATTACTGTTTTAGAAGCGTTTTTAAAACAGCAAATGGCACCAAAGTGAACCAAATAAAATGTTAAAAATCAAATAATTATAGAGTTTACTGAGACCATGAACAGACAAAAATTTGTGGTCTCGTTTTTGTTCCTTAAAACAGGCTTTTTTATGGCTTTTTATGATGTTTTACTCAAATAAAAAAGCGCTTAAAACATTGAATTTAAGCGCTTTTGCTATTGTTTGTTGTCTTGGTTGTGCCCAGAACAGGACTCGAACCTGCACACCCTTGCGAGCACTAGTCCCTGAAACTAGCGTGTCTACCAATTCCACCATCTGGGCGGTGAATCATATTTTAATAAGAACGTCATTCAGCGCGTCTTTGTTCCGATGACCAACGTGGCCATCATCCATGCTTTTAGCGGGGGCAAATATATAAAAAAATCCACCCTCATTTAATTTGTGAAGATGGATTTTCTCTTTTCCTAAGAAAATAAGTCACTAATACATATGTATCTGATTTGAGTTGGTTATTTTTTCGCAGTATTTACATTTCAATGAAATCAAATCTTTGGCTATAACTCTAAAACTAGTGGTAATTTGTTCGCTATTGGTTATGCATTTTGGATTAAAACATTTTACTATTCCTGAAATTGAATCCGGGATTTCCACTACCTTTTTCTCAACTACTACATAATCCCGAATAATGTTCAATTTGGCATGAGGAGCAATTAAGGCTATTTTATTGATTTCATCATCTTCAAAAAATTTGTCGGTAACTTTTATAATTGCCTTTGCCCCAAGCTTTCCACTTTCCAGGTTTGTGCCAAAAGTTATTTGGTTTTCAATTACATCAAGTCCTAAAATTGATATAACCTTAAAAAGATTTTTTGCAGGAATATGGTCAATTACAGTTCCTTCTTTTATGGCGCTGACTTTTAGTTTCAGTTTTTTCTTCTGGTCGTCTTGCATGGCTAAATTATTTTAAGTTCATGATATGGGAAATGATAGCTTCGCGGGTAAATACGCCATTTCTGGCCTGAGTGAAGTAATAGGCTTTTTTGTTGGCATCAACATCTTTATGGATTTCGTTGACGCGTGGCAGTGGATGTAAAATCTTTACGTTTGGTTTTGTCTTTTCCAGCATTGCATTGCGCAGGATATAAACGTTTTTAACCTGCTCATATTCAATCGGGTCAGAGAACCTTTCTTTTTGAACACGCGTCATGTATATAATGTCAGCTGCACTTATGA
The DNA here is from genome assembly GCA_038217255.1 of Bacteroidales bacterium. Lineage (GTDB taxonomy): Bacteria > Bacteroidota > Bacteroidia > Bacteroidales > Prolixibacteraceae > Draconibacterium. The sequence continues at coordinate 1,825 of JBBQPP010000114.1, forward strand.
TATCTGTAAACTCTTTATGCTCAAAATATTTTATTCCTTTTTCACGCAGAAACAATTTGTATTCTTCTGGAATTTCCAAAACAGTGGGTGCAACAAAGTTGAAAATTGGATTTTCGAATTGAGACATGGCCATGAGTAATGAATGAACTGTTCTGCCGTATTTCAGATCTCCCACCAAAAATATATTTAGGTTATCGAGAGTTCCCTGGGTTTTTAAAATCGAATACATATCGAGCAACGTTTGTGTTGGATGTTGGTTGGCACCATCACCGGCATTAATTACCGGAACTGATGAAATTTCAGAAGCGTAACGTGCAGCTCCTTCCAGGGGATGGCGCATAACAATCAAATCTGCATAATTGCTTACCATTTTAATTGTATCATGCAACGTTTCACCTTTACTTGCACTTGAACTATCGGGGTCGGCAAAACCAATAATCCGGCCGCCCAAACGATTTATTGCAGTTTCAAAACTCAACCTTGTCCGTGTCGAAGGTTCAAAAAACAATGAGGCAACAACTTTCCCTTTCAATAAATCCTGATTTGGATTTTCTTCGAATTCAGCAGCAAGGTCCATGATTTTTAGATATTCCTCTTTCGAAAAATCTGTGATTGAAATTAAATCCTTTTTCATATTAAAATTTTATCGATGTCAGGTTTCTGTAATCAAGAAAAAACCAACATTTATATATTTAAAATGTTGGTTTTCAGTTGAATGAAATATAATTATTTTCTTTTACATTCCTCAAAATATTATTAAAAATAAACGGGTGGAAAATATTGTTTCGAAATATAAATATTTCATTTTGGATTGGTTTTGTATCAACTCGTGAATGATTTAACTTACTTATTATAAAATTCATCATAATTCAAAATTAGCTGCTTTCATTTTTCTATCCAATTTAACAGAGTGAATTTATTACCATTTTATTAACAACAAAATGATTAAGACAGATTACTAATCTCAACCCCGTAAATGCTGTTAAAAATATGCATAACCCTTTCATATTCAGACTCCCTTACCGAAAATATCAAATTGCAGCTTTCTTCGAAACGTGTATTTTTAATCGAAAGGTTTTCCTGTTTTATTATATTCATCACTTCTGATAATTCCTTGTATGTAAAATCCAGATTTATCTCTTTTACGATAATTTTTTGAATTATTTCAGCTTTATTTAAGGCATCTGCCGTTGCATTCCGATATGCATTTATTAATCCGCCGGTACCCAAAAGTGTCCCACCAAAATACCTTACTACAACCACAATTAAATTTGTAACATTAATACTTTGAAGTTGCCCAAGAATGGGTTTTCCTGCAGTGGAGGATGGCTCGCCATCATCATTTGCCCGATATGTAATTTCCTTACTGCCCAAACGCCAGGCATAACAAAAGTGACGGGCGCCGTGGTGCTCTTTTCGCAGCACGGACAGAATTTCTTTCACATTTTCTTCATTTTGCAATGGAATGGCAAATGCGTAAAATTTGCTGCCCTTATCTTTAAAAAAGCCTTGACTTTCTTTTTCTATGGTATAATAAATATCTTCCATTAAAATAAAAGGTAAATCACTGGCAATTAACGAAAAAGCACCCATTTTTCAACGGATGCTTTTAATTACATTTTTAATTTTTTTTCGATATCTTCCACATATTGTCGGAAATTTTTATCGGTATCTTTTAGATTATTTACTGTTTTGCAAGCATGGAGAACGGTTGCGTGGTCTTTGCTTCCAATTTGAGCACCGATGCTTGTAAGAGAGAATTTAGTAAGGCTTTTTGAAAAATACATGGCAATTTGCCTGGCTTGTACAACTTCGCGTTTGCGTGTTTTTGCCTGAAGCGCATCAACTTGCATGTTAAAATAGTCGCAAACTACCTTCGAGATATATTCAATCGATAGTTCACGCTTTGAATTCTTAACTAATTTATTTATGAGTTTAGCGGCAAGTTCAAGCGTAATTTCCCTTTTGTTCAACATTGATTGGGCGAGCAAAGAAACAAGCGCCCCTTCCAGTTCGCGAACGTTGTTTGAAACGTGTGATGCAATATATTCGAGCACATCATCGGAAAACGAAATACCATCTTTGTAAACTTTATGCCTTAAAATATGCATACGTGTATCAAAGTCGGGTATTTGTAAATCAGCTGTAAGTCCCCATTTAAATCTTGATAAAAGCCGCTGTTCCATCCCTTTTAGTTCGATAGGCGGTTTGTCAGAAGTTAAAATCAATTGTTTGCCCATCTGGTGCAAATGATTGAAAATATGGAAGAATGTTTCCTGTGTTTTTTCTTTTCCGGCAAACTCTTGCACATCGTCCAAAATCAGTACGTCAATCATTTGATAAAAATGAAGAAAGTCATTCCTGTTGTTGTTCCGTGTTGCCTCGGTATATTGAGTTTGAAATTTGTTAGCATTCACGTACAAAACTATTTTATCTGGGAAGCGCTCTTTTACTTCAATGCCTATACCCTGTGCAAGATGAGTTTTGCCCAACCCTGAACTTCCGTAAATCATTAATGGGTTGAATGCTGTTCCACCGGGGTTTTGCGCTACTGCATAACCTGCGCTGCGCGCAAGCCGGTTACAATCACCTTCGATAAAATTTTCGAAAGTATTGTCGGGTTTTAATTGCGGATCAATTTGCAGTTTCTGTATCCCGGGAATAATAAACGGGTTTTTAATTGCAGATTTTTCATCCGATTTAAATGGTATTGTCAAAGGGTTGTTAACAATTTTTGCATTGCTATTTGTTGGGTAGCTGACAGTGTAGGGTACAGCGTCATTTTTATCGCCCATAACAACGTTATATTCCAACTTTGCACCATTGCCAAGCACCATGCGTAAAGTTCTTCTTAAAATATCGATAAACTGTTCTTCAAGATATTCATAAAAAAATGCACTGGGTACTTGAATAGTAAGTACTTTTTCCGAAAGTTTTATGGGCACGATCGGTTCAAACCAGGTTTTGTAACTACTGCCGGGAACGTTATCTTTTATAACGTTTAAACATTTGTCCCAAGCAGCTTTGTATTCTTCACTCATTTAAATTTGCGGTTTTTTGAGGTCACTCAAATATTTCATTAAACTTATTCCCATTGCAAAATTTGCAAAAAAAAAGTTAAAAAAAAATTAAAAAACTGTTGAAAATCTCCTTAATCTTATATTGTTTTCGTTATCAGGCATTTAAAATTATTATTATTTTTACATTAGATAAACAACTGACTTACAGTTGTTTGCGATTAAGCAGTTGACTATTAGAATCATAACAGGTAGGTAGTGGTTGGTATATTTGATGGATTGTCGAAATTATTAACAATTTGGGGTTAATTAACGCAATGTTTTAAGTGCTTTTTCAAGTTTTATCAACTGACCGTTTTTAAAAGCAACAATTACTGATTCGGGAAATTTCTTTTTCGCCTTTTGAAGGATTTCACTTATTTCGGAATACGAACTCGTAGATCCCAATAAATATGTGTAGGCTTCATTTGCATAATATTCTTCAACTTCGCCCAACCCCTCAAACATATTGGAGTTAGAGGGTATTTTTGTTTCGCTGGAAATAAGGTGTACTTTAAAAACAATATTTTTCGAAGATACATCACCTGAAGTATTGATATAGTATTCTTTCCCAAAATCCATTGCCGAAAATTGAACATACCTTTTTGGGTTTTCCTGAACATCTTTTAATAATGAGCTGAGGTTTTGTGATAGTGTCGTTATTTCAAGATAAAGGCGATCGTCGTTTAAAAGTAATCCTACAGTATTTTCATCGCTGTTTAGTTTTTCCATGATATTTAATAATTGATTTGATGCCATGGAAATATTCGTTAATATAGGAGAAACCTGGAGTTGGGACAATGTATCGCTAAAGGTTGAAAGATTTTTTATAACATTTTGAAGGTCGGTTGTGTTGTTGTTCAAAAAATTTGATAATTCTTCGATATTGCTAAAAATTTGTTGAATACTTGCTTTTTCGTTTGACATGATTTCTGCCAAATCGCTTGTTATTTTTTCCGCATTTTCAATGGTTTTGTTGATGTTTTTAAAACTCTCAGACAAATTTTCCTGGGCATCTTCATTTAATATTACTGTAAGCACAGTAATTGCTGAATCGATAGTACCCAAAAGTTGTTCAGCCTTGTTTTTTATGGGAAGAACCTGTAAACTCACCTGTTCTTTTAAATCATTTTCAATTGCTCCCGGAATTGTATCATTTGTTTTGTAAAAAGTTTTTTCGTTACTCAAACCCATTTTTATGGAGCGCGTTCCCATGATATCACTACTTATTATTTGTGCCACAGAATTTACGGGAATCTGAAACGAAGCATCAACCATTAATGAAACTATCAGGTTTTCGGAATTTGCCGGATCGAAAGAGATACTTTTAACCTGACCGATTTGATACCCGTTCATTGTTACTTTGTTTGACTCGAGCAAGCCATCAATACGATCGTAAACCACAAAATAATAATTACTTCGTTTAAAAATATCATTCCCCTTCAGATAATTAAGCCCCCAAAACAGAATGACCAATGATATCACAATCAAAAATCCCAGTTTTACATATTTTGAATATTTCATAACTTCTAATTATTAATTTTTGCTGATTGCATTATATATTGTTGTATTCTCTATTTGATGTAAAATTAGAGATTTCAAAGTGCAATTACAGCTTTTTCAAAGCCTTTTTAACAGATATTAATTCATTGTTTTCAAATGCAACTACAAAAGATTCAGGGAATTTCTTTTCTATTCTGTGTTTTTCCTTAACAGCTTCGTCGTAATTATCGAATTTTCCTGAAAAATAACGAATAATATCTTTTGATTCTTTTCTGAAAACATTTTTCTCACCTTTAAAGTTTGATGGCGTTGGATCTATTTTATTTTTGGAAGCCCCAATTTGTACGGAATAATAAATGTTGTTGGCTTTTATGATTTGTACAATATTCTCATCTTCAAAATCTTGAGGTTGATGTTGGGGTGTATTTGATTGTTTTTCGGAGCTGCTTAAATCACTATTGCCAGTTCGAATTGCAAAACTGCTTTTTTCTTCAATTTTTCTTTTATAAGCTATAAATGCATTAAATATTGAAGCAGAAAGGGTTGATTTGCCTTGTTCGCTTAACATATAGCTACGTTCAGTTGGATGACTGATAAAACCTAATTCAACGAGAACACTAGGCATGGTTGTTTGCCGAAGCACAAGAAAGCCCGCCTGTTTAACACTTCTGTCTCCTCTTTTGGCTGATCGGAACTGATGCTGAACCTCAGATGCAAGCATTATACTTTGTTCCAGATACTCACTCTGAACAGCCAAAAACATGATGTTTGATTCCGGCGAATTTGGGTCATATCCCTCATAAGTTGTGGTATAGTCATCTTCAAGTAAAATAACCGAGTTTTCCTTTTTTTCCACTTCAAAGTTGTCTTTGCTTCGGTGTTCCCCTAACACAAAAGTTTCAGTTCCCTGAGCGATGGCGTTCACAGTTCCGTTTACATGGATTGAAATAAACACATCAGCTTTGCTTTTATTGGCAATGTTTGCCCTATCGTACAAAGGGATAAAAACATCTTTGGTGCGTGTATAAATTACTTTTATTTCCGGGTAATTGACTTTTATAGATTCTCCTAATCTTAATGCAACATCCAATACAATATCCTTCTCTCTCGCATTGCCAAATGAGGTACCAAAGTCTTTTCCTCCATGCCCGGGATCAATTACCACAACATTTACATGTTTATCGTCCTTTTCTGATGAAATTAAAGTTTTACCGTTAATTGTATTGGTCGAAATCGAAAAAATAAAACAAATAAAAATCAAATTTAAAATAGTCTTTATCATGATGTTTTGTGTTTCCATTGTAAAAATAGAAATATTAAAATTATTTTACATTTATTAGCGTTATACTACAACCCTTATTTTTATTTTTGTCGGGCTTAAGGGCAGTTTGTAATACAGAAAACAATTTGTTTAAAATTATATATACATATATACTCTTCTTGCTTCCTTTTATTGTATTTGGTCAGGAATCGGAAAAACTCACAATCGAAAGGACAGAGTTGCCAGCTTTAAATTCAAGTATCGAAATTGTTCAGTCTGATACAATTGTATCTGATTCAGTGCAATTAGAAGTTGCAGTTTCCGATTCTTTGTCAGCAGATACTTTAGCTGCCGATACTGTGAAGAAGCCTTTCATTAATGCTCCAATCGTTTACGATGCAGAAGATTCGATAGTTGTTTCGTTCGATGGGCAAAAGGTCTATCTTTATAATAATGCAAAAGTAACCTACGAGCAAATTGAATTAACCGCTTATTATATCGATCTCAACCTCGAAACAAAGGAAATTTATGCCGAAGGTTTAGTGGACAGCACAGGTACCATGGTACAAAAGCCGATTTTTAAGCAAGGTACCGATGAATATGAATCGGAAACGATGCGTTACAATTTTGAAACCGAGAAGGCATTCATTACAAAAGTTGTATCGGAACAAGGTGAAGGTTTTATTTTAAGCGACCGAACTAAAAAGATTGGAAAGGAAACTTTTATTACTGAAAAGGCAAAATACACTACCTGCGATGCCGATCCTCCACACTTTTACATGCTCCTGACAAAGGCAAAAGTTATATCGAATAAAAAAATTGTGACCGGACCGGCTTATATGGTTTTAGAAGATTTTCCCATATATTTCCCCATTTTGCCTTTTGGCTTTTTTCCAAATACACCATCATATTCATCGGGAATTTTGGTGCCAATGTATGGAGAAGAGCAAAACAGGGGTTTCTATTTGCGCGATGGGGGTTACTATTGGGCAGCAGGCGAATATTTCGATTTGGCAATGCGAGGTGAAATATATTCGAAAGGTTCATGGGGAACACAACTGCATACAAACTATCGTAAGCGATATAAATTTTCAGGTGGTTTTGATTTTAGATACAATATAAATGTTTATGGCGAATCGGGATTAGATACTTATAAAAAATCAAAACAATATGCAGTTACCTGGAACCACAGTCAGGATCAAAAAGCAAATCCCAACCGTACATTTTCGGCAAGTGTAAATTTGTCAAGCAGTGGTTACGATAAACAAAACTCGTATGTTGGGCAAACCGGAGGAAATAATTATCTGCAAACCCAAAAATCTTCAAGCATTTCGTACTCACAAAAGTTTGAAAATACTCCGTTTAATATGTCGATGAATCTCAGGCATTCGCAAAACTCAGTTGATACAACAATTTCGTTATCGTTGCCCGAAATGACCTTTAGTATGGCAAAAATATATCCGTTTCGAAAAAAGGTTAGGA
>JBBQPP010000115.1:0-9069 GCA_038217255.1 Bacteroidales bacterium
TTGAAATTTATCGATTCCTGTCATTCGAGTTTCGAAGGAAAAGAATATTGAAATGCCTCGTATGATAAATTAAACCAGAAATGGGAAGATCCTTTGGTATCAAAAAGGAACTAATGATTTTTGATTTATAGTTTTGCTACCACCTAATGATAAATAATGCAAGTTGTTTAATATTCTGGAAGTAAAAATCTCCGAAAGTTTTAAATTCTCTCTCCACTTAATTATGGACAAAGATATTAATAGCCTTCCGGAACATGTTGGAAATTCTGATCTGGTTCGTCAGAGCAGGGGTAATACAAGCGCCCTTCTTTATCAAGAGGGATTCCTGAAGAATGTCAAAGGTCGCCCTTGCACTCATCCGGCCGGCTCATTGATGATGGTTCCATAATTAATCGGTGTGCCAGAAATCCTGAGCCAAAGCGAAGGGACCATAACAAGTCCGAAAGGCATCGGCAAAAATCATGGATAACATTATTTTTTCTTACACAACTAAAACAGGCGGTGGAGGATGGCGTATTAGTCAAAGCTGATTCAAATTTCAGCAGGGAAGCAGCTATTAAATTCCCGGTGTATACTGATACCGTTTGGAACAAAACGAAGTGAAATCAAGTATCTCTTTTCAACAAAGGGATGTTAAACTTAAGGCTCAAAAAAATATCAGAATTTCAATAAAAGTCCTTTCAAACGGGCTTTTTTTGGTCCTTGCTTTACCCATAAATTCCGACTTTGCCTTCTTTCCGAGAATGGAGATTGGCCCTTCCGGTTTTGCACCTACAGGGATTATCCTCTTTCGATCCTGTCAGTCCGGTGTTCCAGTTCCTCCTTGCAAGCCCCGATTTGGCATATCATTATCTGCACGTTATTAATTTTAAAAATTTACTACAATGAAAAAGTACACAAAAAAATTCATCAGAAAAGAGATTCAGAATCCAAACATAAACATCGTAAAAGTAACGCTTAAAGTTGCTGAAATTGAAAAGTTCAAAAACGAGTATAACGGAGAAGAGTACATCTCCTTCGAACTGGCAAAACTCAAAATACCGACCAGTTTGGCAGAACACGCACTGCTTATGTTTCAACAAAAGAAGAAGTTGAAGTATTAGTAAAAAAACTAAACCCTTTAAGTTTTAGTTCAAGGAATATTGGCAATTCAAAATCTATCAAGTAATTATTCTGGATTTATTGTCAAAAAAAATACTATTTGAAAGGTTTATTTCAGACTGGGATACTCAATTTATGAAAGTTCCAGCCATTTTTGCAATACATTACATCATACAAAGAAATATCATTCAAAATTGAATGATTTAAGCCTAATAAGTAACGAAAATCTTATTGAATCCTAGCTTGAATGGGTTTCACTTGTGTAATTTCCTTTAATTTTAAATTCAAAGTTGAGATATTATTTTTAATATTACATTTGATAAAACCTAAAACAACCAGGCTGAACAATATAGAGGAAGAATAATCATAAGAAGATTAAGTTCAGCCCAATTTTTAGATATAATTTTATCATAGTTTTTCTGTTAAAGTAGTTTATCAGAAGCAAATTTGACCATAGTTTCAATAAATTGATTTATCAATTAAAGAAATAGAACATGACAATAAAAAACTTAATTAGGACTCATGCTTGCGTAGCCTTATCAATTCTTTTTATTTTATCAGGCTGCGGAAATCGCAGTGAAAGGTTAAAGCAAACTGATTCAAAAGAAAAAAGAGATACTATTGCCCTTAATACCTTAAGCACAAACTCACATGAATCAAATAGCAAGATTGACAAAGTAATCTTTCTTTTAGAAAACTCAGGAAGTTTGAAAGGCTATGTGAATGGGGATAAAGATTTTAAAACATCAGTAACAGCAATGGCTCATTTTCCCGAGTTTGATGAAACTGAAAAGACCTTTTATTTTATTAATGGGAAAGATAAAAAATGCAAGATTGATTTTATTGGTAATAGTCCTGATATACTGGACAATGCATTAAAATCTCAAAATTACAATCAAGACTATAGTGATTTAACAAAAATGTTTGAAGTGGCATTGGATTCCACTCGGAATAACAATATTACTATACTAATAACTGATGGATTATATGATGTCGGTGAAAGTGAAGTCCCCATTAAGGCATTAGAAAAAGAAGTAGAAAAAACGCAAGAGACATTTCGAAAAAAGTTAAACGATGAAGATGTTGAAACTATAATTATAAAAGCATATTCAGATTTCAACGGCACATATTGTTTTGCTTCAAGAACTGGTTCTATTGCAATTACCCAACAAAGACCATATTATATTTTCATTTTTGGGAAAAGGAAACTTCTAAATAAATTAAATGAAGAAAATTTCAAAAATAAAATTAAAGGCTTTACTAATTTGGCAAGATTTCTAAAAATTGAAGAAAAAGAAATTCCTTTCCAAGCCATTATCAAAAATAAAATTGGCGATTTTAGAGTAGATAGAAATGAGAAACACCGGTTAATTAAGGCTATATCTGATAGAAATGGACTGGGGTTTCAATTTTTAATTGCAACCGATTTTTCAACATTACCTTATTCTGACTCTTACCTGCAATCAAGTTCTAATTATTCATGTACCGGGAGTAATTTCAAAGTAACAAATGTAACACCCATTGAAACGAATTTACATGAAGACATATCTTTTAACCCGACTCATTTAATAACCTTATATACTGACAAAACCCCTTATTGTGAGTTGAATGTTTTCCTAAATAATGTTGTACCTGATTGGATAATCCAGACAAATACTGATGATGAATCGAATATTACGAGTAACACCACTCAAACCTTTGGTTTTATGCTTCTTACGAATGCAATTAGCGAGGCATATTCTTATAAAAACAAGAAAAAAAGCATAACAAACTTCACATTTAAAATAACTAAATAATTAGATTATGAGAGATATTTTTGCAGCACTTTATGAAACAGTATTTGGAATATATGACTCTCAGTTCTCATTAATTTTCAATACACTTTATGATGATGGAGGATACGTCAAGCTTGGACTAACATTATTCCTAGCACCACTTTTTTTATGGTCACTTTTTTATTACGCATGGAAAAATCCCTATGGAAAATTTTTGCATTGGTTTGTATGGTTAGTAATTTCTTTTTTAATCGTAGGTGGTGTAACCTGGGGAATTGCAAACAATGAAATATTTGTTTCAAATAATCAAGCTCTTATTGATGCTATTGATGACCCTAATTCAGGGTATAAACAGTTTGCGCAAACTCTGCCATTAAATTATACATGGGTTAACGGCGCATTAACTTTAATTTTAGGCTTCGTTTATAGCATTATATTAAAGCGATGGAGTAAAATCCAAATTCATTTACCCTTCTAAATTGAAAAGTTATGGCAAAGAAATTATATATTTTCGGCATTGGCGGCACTGGGTCAAGAGTATTAAAAGCATTAACCATGCTTTTTGCTTCCGGGTGTAAATTAAGCAATGATTTTGATACTGTAATTCCTATAATAATTGACCCTGATACAAGTAATGGTGATTTAAACCGCACCAAGGATATTCTCAGGCTGTATCAGGAAATTAGAAATCAGGTCCAACTACCCGATGATTTTTATGGTCAGGAAATAAAGACAATCAATGAATTGGCAAATAAATCGGCAGTTATAAATCCTGAATATTTTCAATTTAAATTAGAAGGGGTTGAACAAAGCACTTTTGGTCAATTTATTGGTTTTGATAGCCTAAACGATGACTTTAAAAATTCTAAAGACGATAAAAATTTTATTCGACTACTTTACTCTGACCAAAACTTAAAATCTGACTTAAATGTTGGATTTAAAGGCAATCCAAATATGGGGTCAATTGTACTCAACCAATTTACAAACTCTGAGAACTTTAAAAAATTTGGTCAGACGTTCAATGATGGAGATGCAGTATTTATCATTAATTCTATATTTGGGGGAACAGGAGCTGCAGGATTCCCTTTGCTATTAAAAAATCTTAGGGGTAATAACCAATTGCCACACCACGCAAAAATAAAAGAATGTCAAATTGGAGGAATCACATATCTACCATATTTTGCACTAAACAAGAAGGATGAAATAAATTCAGAATCATTTGAAGAGAAAGCCAAGATTGCTATTGATTATTACAATAGGACAATTATCGAGCGGAATCAGATCAACACACTTTATTTTGTTGGCAATAAAGGAAATACAAAGCATTTTGAATATTCCGTTGGCGGAATTGAACAAAAAAATGACGCTCATTTTCTTGAATTGGCTGGAGCATTGGCAATTGTTGATTTTTGCAAGAATATTAACAAATCCTCTGACACAACCCAAATAAAAGAATTTGGAATCGAAAACACAACAGAGAATATCAGTTTTAGCGATTTAAACATTGAAAACAATAAGGATATTTCAGCTCCATTAACAAAATTCAAATTATATACTGAATATCTAAAACAGGGTTTGCCAAAGGCCTTAAATGTTTCACGTTGGACTAAAAGCAATATTAAATTAGTGAAGGGAAGTAAAAATTCAATTCTCGACAAAAACTACTTTAATAGTTCCGAATTTAAAATTCAAATTAAGGCATTTAATAAGCATTTTGAAGATTGGCTTAATGAAATGGGGGAAAATAAGCCGGCATTTAATCCTTTTGAAGTTGTCACATGGGACAATGCTTTAAACCTTATTAAAGGAAATGAACCCAACGGTAATAAAAGTTTCAAAGTACTGGATATAGAAAACTGTAAACTGATAGATGACAGTAGTATTAAGTCATCATTAGAAAGAAAACACACAACTTTAATAAAATTGTTTGGCCAATCAACAGAGAATGTATTAGGACGACGTAACCTTTTAACACGATAGAACATGGCAAAAGTATTTAGACTTCATGAAGGACAAGACGGTACTGGCTGGTTTACAAGTATACCAATCACTAAAGAACAATTACAAACAATAAAAACGGAAGGAAGAGATGTTGCAACTTCAATACCTAGTCCTTTTGCCAGAATTGATTTGATAAAGTCAGCTTTTAGATGGGTTGCAGATAATGATGTTAATGGCTCAACCGCACACCATAAATTAGTTTCAGAAAGTTTGGATGTTGCTCAATTATTTTATGCTTCACAAAAGTTCAGAGATAAAGTTCAGGTTGTTGCCTGGAATCCAAAAGAAAGATTGAAAGATTTAACAGAGAATGGAAATAATCGTCATTCAAAGTTTGCTGAAACACTTGGATTATTTTGGAATCAAGATAGTGTGCCTGAAAATGAAAGGGGAAATAAAGTTCTGTACAACTTTGAATCTGTGAACAGATTGTATTTTCTACTAAATAAAGAAAACAATAATATTATTGGTGGAACATCTCCTGCTACATTATTTTTCGCTTCGCCTGACATTGAAAAAGTAACTGCAAACTTAAATATTAGAATCGGGCAGGATAAGTTATTTGATGATGAATACGCACCACTTCATAAAAGAGAGTCCTCATTTATTGAATATATCTACATTCTTGCTAAACAATCAAAATTTGCAGATTACTTTCCTGAGGTTTTTTCATATTTGGAAGAAGTTCGTGAGAATTATCTTAGTGCAGAACTTCGCCGAAAAGTTTCAAACTTTGATGCAGAAGAGATTTTTTCTTTGACCCCTTGCCCTGTATTAGATAATGAAAATGACCTTTGTGAAATCCTTGGAATTCAATTGGGAATTCAAGTCTTAGATGATAATGAGATTGAAAAAGAAAGTGATTTTGTAATTAAGAGTGATTTTCAAGTAGCCGGAATAAAACCATTGATATTACCCTATCATAAGTTTTCAAAAAATTGGACTTACACAACCAAAAGTGTTATTTGGGATGAGAATACAAAAATTCCTTATAAAAATATTGCGAGCCCAAAAGAATCAAAACTACCAGTTCAAAACGACCATTATTACTGGTTAACTATTGGTAATTTATTTGAAGAAAAGATTATTGAATTACCTTATCCAATTGATGATGCTAAATTTAAAACTTGTGGCTTAAAAAAACATTTATTGCCACTAACTTCAACCTTTTTTAAATATTTCAATGCTGAAAAAGTTTCTGAGTATTTGAAAGTTGAGGAAAAATCAGGTGGTTTAGTTATTGCAGAATTAAAAATTCCAGTTAAAGGTGGCATAATTACATTTAAGAAAAATTATTCAGTAGCAGATAAGAATATTGAAAAACTGGAAATTCACCTTGCATTATTTCCTTTCCTAAAATCGGATAAAGCAAACCTTTCCTATACTATAGGGCTTTTAGATGACCGACTTGAAAAAACAGATAGTTTATCACTTAGCTGTTTTAATAAGGGCAAAGTACTTGAATTACCTGGCCCAGTAACAAGAAATCCGGGAGAGGGAGGAGAGCTTAAAAGCATATATTATAAAAGTGAAAAACAATTTGACCTGTTAAAATTTGGCAATCAAACAGCAAAGGGATTTGTGGTTCCTATATTTAAGCAATGTTCAGGAAATAATAAAATCAATTTTGCAATTGATTTTGGAACAACAAATACCCACATCGAATATAAGTATGGAGACAAGGATTCTGTTTCTTTTGATAACTCAAATGTTTCACCACTTTGGCAATCATTGCTTAATAGAAATGAAGATTTTAAGAACAAGATTGATTTTATAACAGCCGAAAAAACATTTGAACAGGAAATCATGCCATATTCATTCTCGAATAGTGGTGAACAAATTCACTTTCCATTAAGAACTGCCTTGGTTCATAACCAGAATATAAATTTCAATGAACCTATTGATATTATTAGACACGTAAATAACTACTTACTTCTTGAAGAATTACCAATCAGAGGTGATTATTTGGATTTACATACAGATTTAAAGTGGAGCAATTATTCTGATACCATTGATGAGAAAAAAGTAGAATGTTATATTGAGTTTCTGGCAACCTTAGTTTTCTATAAAACACTTCTTTTAGGTGGCGACCCATCAAAATCTACAATTACATGGTTTTATCCAGTAAGCATGGACAAGGAAGAAATGGGGGTATTTTTTAAAGTTTGGAAAGAAGTTTATCAAAAAGTTTTCCATCAGCCGGCCACAGAAGATAGGATAAAAGGAATCCCAGAAAGCATAGCACCATATTTCTATTATAACAAACCTGGACTTTGTTTGTCAATTGATATTGGTGGTGGTTCTTCCGATATTGCAGTTTTTGACAAAAGCGAAGACGTACCCGAGTTAATTTCTTCCTTTAAATTTGCAGGAAATGCAATATTTGGTGACGGGTTTACATCAGCAAGACACAGTAATAATTCAGATAAGAATGGGTTTGTGAGGATGTTCAAGGATGATGCAATATATGCAGTAAAGGACGATAATCACAAGAAAGGTATCTTAGAAAGCATTTTAAAAGTCAGAAAAAATTCAGCAGATTTTAGCAGTTTTCTTTTCTCATTGGAGCAAGATAATTCTAATAATTTTAGTTATTCTCGATTATTAAGAAAAGATAAAAAGTTAAAACTTTCGATTTTAATTTATTTTGGAGCAATTGCATATTATTCCGCCAATCTTTTAAATAAATCCGGAATAGGTATTCCGAAACATATTTTATTGAGTGGTACTGCGTCAAAGACAGCCTCAATCATTGACCCCACTGATAATTTTAGTTTTCTATCAGATATCTTTCAGTATATTTTCAGTAAAGTTTATAAAGTTGAAATGGGGTGTAAAATATCAATTGAATTGTCTGACATACCTAAAGAAGTTACTTGTAAAGGAGCATTAAAAGCAGGGATAGAAAGCAGTATAAAAAATCCACCAATCAAATTTTGGATTGGCGGTTTGGATAATGATAAATGGGGAGGTGCTTTCGACAAAGTTAAAGATGTGCATAAAACTCCCAAATATGGAGATCTAGATGAATCATCAAAATCAGATATTGAGAACGCAATAAAAGATTTTTATTCCATATTAGATAAATACAAGGATTTTATTCGATTTGAAGATAAAATTGAACCAAGCGCATACAAATTATTTCAGGAAATAAGAGATACTGATATTCAAGATTTCTTAATTAAAGGGATCAAGGCATATTATAAAAAGGATGATTATCACATCGAAGAATCTTTATTCTTTTACCCCTTAATCGGAATATTAAATAAACTCTCGTATGCACTTTCTGAAAAAGAGGTTAATAATGAATAAGAGAAAATTATTTGTTTCGGTATTATTAGTTCTGGGATTAATAAAACCATCGGCTGCCCAACCTAACATTAAAGATTCAACGCAAGCATATCAATATTGGGTGCAACGTGGTATTATTGAAATGGTTTATGCTTATATGAATGATTATATTGAAGCACTAGGAGAATCTAAAGCTAAAAGTGAAATTCCAGGCAAGGAAAAATATGAAAAGGAATTCATTTCTAATATTGACAATAAAGAAATTCCTAAATTGGAAACAATTTCATCCTTTTTAAAAAGTAATGATTGGCCAAAGGCAGAAAGGACAGTATTGCAACCCTTGATTAAAAATTTGGAGGACACAATAACGCTTAACATCAATTTTTTCTTCGATACCAAAAGAAATATTAGTAAAGTTAATGAAGCACCCAAACTTGTTCCTATTGATTACATCCCTGGAGAAAATAGTGACATAAACAAAAGGGCTTTTTGGAAAAAAAAAGGATTAGAAATTGCTGATAATTATGAAAATATTTTATCGGAACTTTCAAATAATAATTTAAAATCTCAAAAAGAAAAGGAAGAACAAGCTGATCCTGTTTTTGAAAAAAAAGCAGAAACTCAAAAGCAATTATTCAAGACAAATTTTAATTTGATACAACTATTATTATATCCTTCATTTTTTGTTTTCGGATTATTTCTTGGAGGATGGTTAGTTTTTATTATCACAAAGCGTAAAATATATTCAATTTTAAAGGTTGAAAAAGATAGTTACCTATATGATTTAAGACGAATTGAGGAAAGGTTTATTTTTAAATATGTAGGATTAATTTACATATTACGGAAGAGGAAAGAAGACTATAAAACGGAGCTTGACAAAAAGGTTACAGAGCCTAAACTG
>JBBQPP010000116.1:0-9063 GCA_038217255.1 Bacteroidales bacterium
AATTTGGCAAATACGGATTAGTAGATTTTTTAGAAATCGATGAACCAATAAAACACGAGGAGAATGAACCTCAACTGAAATTAATTTTTGTAAAATGTAAACGAGTGTGACAAGAGAAAATATATTATTATCATGAATAAGTGGTTACAACCCCTTGTTTTTCAGCAAAAAGATACATTATTTTATTAAATCAAAATTCGCACGCTATGATTACATTTTTTTCCGGCCTTTTAATATTGATTTTAGGATACATTTTCTACTCCCGTTTTATCGAAAGCTTTGCCGAAGTTGACGGATCACGAGTTACACCGGCATTTACGATGAAAGACGGAGTCGATTATGTACCAATGCCGTGGTGGAGAATATTCCTGATACAGTTTTTAAATATTGCCGGACTTGGACCGATTTTCGGTGCGGTGGCCGGTGCAATGTGGGGACCGGTGGCTTTTTTGTGGATTGTTTTGGGAACAGTTTTCGCCGGGTCAGTTCACGATTATTTTTCGGGAATGCTTTCGATAAAACACAATGGATTGAGCATTACCGAAATCGTTGGCATTTATATGGGAAACGGCACCAAACAATTTATGCGCGGGTTCACGGTTTTGCTGATGATTTTGGTTGGGGCAGTTTTTATTATGGGACCTGCAAAAATCCTTGCCGGATTAACTCCCGGCTGGGCAACCATGTCATTTTGGGTTTGGGTGGTTTTTGGCTATTATGTTTTGGCAACCATGCTTCCTATCGACAAAATTATTGGTCGTGTTTACCCCGTTTTTGGTTTTGCCCTTTTATTTATGGCCGTTGGATTGATAATTGCCTTGTTTGTCAAAGGTTATCATATACCGGAATTGAATATTTCAAGCATCCACAACTACCACGAAAATGCCGACAAATTCCCGATTTTCCCCATGTTGTTTATTACGATTGCCTGTGGCGCGATTTCAGGATTTCATGCAACGCAATCGCCATTAATGGCACGCTGCCTGACAAATGAAAAACTGGGACGCCGTGTGTTTTACGGCGCAATGGTATCTGAAGGTGTTGTTGCACTGATTTGGGCGGCCATTGGCATGAGTTTTTACGGCGGCGTTCAGCAATTAAATGTTGTTATGACCGAACAAAGCGGAAATGCAGCTTTTGTTGTAAACGAAATCTCAAATTCCCTGCTTGGCAAATTTGGCGGATTCCTTGCTTTACTTGGTGTTGTTGCCGCCCCAATTACATCAGGCGACACAGCTTTTAGAAGTGCCCGTTTAATTGTTGCCGACTTTCTGAAATACGGACAGGGACCAATTAAAAACCGGTTGTTTGTCAGCATCCCGCTTTTTGCCATTGGCCTTTTACTAACTCAAATGGATTTTAGTGTTATCTGGCGCTATTTTGCATGGTCGAACCAAACACTGGCGATGATTGTACTTTGGACGATTACCATTTATCTTGCCCAACAACGGAAATTTTACTGGATCACTTTAATACCAGCACTTTTAATGACTGCTGTAACTTCAACATACCTGCTTTTTGCACCCGAAGGATTTTCGCTTTCAAAAGAGATTTCTTATTCCGCCGGAGCAGTTGTTACGTTGGCTTCTTTGGTTGGATTCTTGTTTTACCTTAATAAAATCAGGAGAAACAAATCTGAAAATTAAATACAAACATATATTGTGTTAACCACATACAATCGTCTTCTGGTTTTGGCAGAAATTCAGTTCTATTCCTGAAATTACACTTAACAAAAGTTACCTCTCTTCTACATTTATTTCAACAACGGTTTTACAATTTCCACCCATTTCAAATATCCTTCACCCAACAAATGCAAACCATCGTTGGTAAATTCAGGATTTAATAATTCAGTTCCGGGAGTAATCAATTGGCTGTACAAATCGACATAGAAAAAACCATTTTCACTGCACCATTTTTTTAATCCGGTATTGATAAAGATTACTTCTTCCTCTTTATTTACATGGTTTTCAAACTTTCCAAAAGAAGCGTTTACCGGAAAAATACTCTGGATATATACTTTTGTTTTTGGAGAAGAAATTCGAATATTTTCGGCGATTTTGCAAATGTTGGCAAAAACTGTGTCTTTTGAAATCCCTCGTGAAAGATCGTTTATCCCAATCAACAAAAATACTTTATCTGGTTTCGAACTGGTAACCTCATCCAATCGAAAAAGTACACCCTCTGTTATATCGCCACTTATTCCGCGGTTTTTACAATGTTTGTTATTGAACAATTCAATCCACTCACCTCCGTCGGTAATGCTGTTTCCAAGGAAAACGATTTCTTTTTTCGTGTCCGGCAATTTTTCAAATAATGTGCGGCGTTGATTGTAATATGTTCCAAATTTTTCGCTTTGGCCGAATGCCGCAGTTCCCAGTAAAATGGCCAATAATAAAAGGTTGGTTTTTAGTTTCATGGGTATATTTTTAATGATTATCAATCCTCTTTTTTATCAGCGAATTTAGGTTTTAACATTGTCAATTGCAACAACACCGCCAGTGCAACCGGAATTGCCAGAAACGCCATATCCCTCCCCAAATTCCCAGAATCGGTTGATTTGCCGAGAAATTCTGTAACTGCTGCACCCGCAAAAACACCGGTTAAATTCATCAAACCATAACCTGCGGCGCGGTGGCGTGGTGAAACAAACTGGCACAAAATGGGCATGTTGTTGGCATCGAACATTCCAAAACCAATACCGAACAAAACGCCGCCACCAATAATCCAAATTATTCCGTTACCAAAACCCAAAAGAATGAGTGCCGGAATCAATAAACTCAAACCAATTGCACCTGTATAAATACGCCCGCGCACGTTTTTCTGAATCCAGCGATCTGCGAGGATTCCACCAAAAATAACCCCGATAAATGATGATACCGCAATGGTAATTGTAGCCATTGGACCGGCTTTCGCCATATCAATCCCCAAACTTTCGGAGAACAGCGTAGGCAACCAGTTTTTTGTTGCCCAACCTGGGAAACTCGGGGCAGCAAAATAAAACAGGATTACCCAAAAGCTGATTGTACCAAGCAGCATCCCCAGACTTTTGCTAATCGATTGAAATCCGCTGAGTTTGTCGTGAACATTCGCAACTACTTTTTTCGAAATGTCGCGATCTTTGCTTTCACGCAGAAAAACAATCAATACCAAACTGTAAACAATCCCTATCAAACCAAATGAATGAAAAGCAGTTTGCCACGAGAAATTACTTGCAACGGTTGCACCAAATCCGCCAATTGCCTGGCCC
Organism: Bacteroidales bacterium; assembly: GCA_038217255.1. Lineage (GTDB taxonomy): Bacteria > Bacteroidota > Bacteroidia > Bacteroidales > Prolixibacteraceae > Draconibacterium. The sequence goes on from JBBQPP010000116.1 coordinate 3,248, forward strand.
ATGTACAATCCAGTCATGTGGATTCCGATGGCAAGAGAGCGGGTCCCCCCTTTGTGGTAGTCTGCAATCAAGGCCAAAGCTGCTGGAATATAAAGAGCCTCGCTCACGCCCATTATCGCTCGCAAAACATATAAAACCTGAAAATTGGTAGCATAACCCATTGTCAAAGTTACCCCCGACCAAACCCCCAAACTGCCAACAATCAGCCATTTTCGGTTGATGCGGTCGGCAATTAAACCGGCAACAGGACTCATCAATCCGTAGATCCAAAGGAAAATTGCCATTAACCGCCCAAAATTTTCGGCAGTTTCCAATTCATGAATGTCGATCATCATCGACACTTTCATTGTCGATAGCATTTGCCGGTCCATGTAGTTGAGTAGCGCCACCACCCACAACAAGCCAACAACTACCCAGGGGTAAAATGATTTTGTTTTGTTTGCCATTTTATATTTTTTGTTTTTAATTATTTTTTCTTTCCGTTAACGCTGTCAGGTCTTAGGACGCTGTCAGGTTATTGGCAGCCCGGACTTGTCAGCGTCGCAGACCTGACAACGTCAAAAAATCTTTAATCTATTTTCTCTAATGTTCGCCACACCTGATACAACCCGCGTGGAACATGAAAACAACCTTTCCATTTTCCACCTTTTAAAGGAAGCAGCACTTCGCCTTGCCGGTTTAAATAACCAAACCATTCGGCATATTCGGGGTCGGCAAAATGCGACCAGGTGTAATCGTGAACTTTTTCGAACCACTGCAAACACTCCTTATTTCCGGTAAAATGGTATGCTTTTATCAAACTGATTAAAGTTTCAATATGTACCCACCAGAGTTTTTGATCCCACTCCAATTGTTGCGGTGGAAAGCCTTTTATATCCAGAAAATAAAAGATGCCGCCATATTTTTCATCCCAACCATGTTTTAAAGTTTTCAGTAAAATTTTCACCGCTTTGTCCATCAAATTCTTGTTTTTCAATCGATCCGCTAAATCCATGATAAACCACATCGCTTCTATGGAGTGACCGGGATTTAATAAACGTCCTTCAAAAGAATCGGAAAAACTGCCGTCTGGGTTTACGTTTTCAAAGATCAGCCCCGAGTTTTCATCATAAAACTCATCCATTACTTCATGGATTACTGTTTCTATTGTTTCTTTCACCAATTCAGGGTCCAAAAGATGCTCGATTTCAAGCGACAAATTGCATAAAATCATGGGCAGCGAAAAACCCTTCAAAGGTCGTGTTCCGGGATAGGATTTGTTGTATTTCCCTTTTGGATTGTCGCTTTTTTTCAGGATATTTTGAAAAGTTTGTTTGGCAATTTCAGCATGTTCCGGGTTTCCGGTGGCTTTATACAATTGTCCAAAAGCCATGCAAACAAAGCAATCCGAGAAAATATTGTAGGGTTGAATCAATGGTTCGCCTTGTTGGTTGAGCGAAAAAAACCAGTTTCCATCGGCATCTTTTGCGTGTTTTTTCAGAAATTCGGCTCCATGCTGAGCCAAATCAAGCCATTCAGGTTTTTGCTCCACATTATTATAAAGTGATGAAAACATCCAGACTTCGCGGGCTTGCAGCCAAATGAATTTATCGGTATCGAAAACTTTTCCTGTTCGGTCGAGGCAGGTAAAATAACCTCCAAATTCTTCATCTTTTGAGTGATTTAACCAGAACGGAATCACTTTTTCGAGCAGTTCAGATTTGTATTTTTGAGCGAGTTCGCTAAAATTGATTGTGTTTTGATTGTTCATGTTTTCAAATTTATAAATCTATAAAACAATGTGGCTGAAGCCCAAATTATCTGTATTTTTTTGACCGTCAGTTGAAACTGACGGCAATAAAAGAGTCTAATCAACTAAAATTTCAACTCCATTAATAAGAGGTGTTCGCACACCCGGGCGGATTTCGCCGCCGGGGATTATAACTTTTTCGTTCCACAAAAAAGCAGTTGTTGTAACCTGCGATAAAGTTGGGATTTCCCCAATCTGCACTAATTTTCCTGTTTGCGTATCATAACAATAAATTTCGGTATTGAAACCTGGATGATTGTTTAGCGATTCAATTTTTTCTGCAATAATTTCTTCTCGTTTTGCTGAATCTGTTTCCGCTGCAATTGCATTAATGAATCGTTCAGTGCGATTGAAAATAGTTCCTTTGTCGCCACCGAAAAGCAAAATCTGATGATCTCCAAATGTAACTCCTGTCCCCGCTGAAAGACCAAATTTTTCGTTTTCTTCCAACTGCAGCTTACCCGCTTCCGTCCACTTGTTTCCTTTTGGCGAATATTTTTGAATCGTACTTAAAAAAGTAGAAGTTTCGCCTGTTTTATTGCGACCTCCCAAAACATAAATACAGTTTTCATTCCCGTCGGATTGGCTTGCAACCACAGCGTGTGATTCTTCCAAAAGAAGCTCCGGCAAAACACTCCAACCGTTTTCGAGGTTCGATAAATCGAGCATTTGAAAATGATTTGTGGCATTAACCGAATCGTTTCCGCCTGCCAAATAAAGTTTCGAGCCAATGATTGCTGCACCTGCATTCGACACCGCAAAAGCAAGTTCAGGCAATGCTTTAATTTGAAGTTGATTGTTTTCGAAATGAATTTTGAAAGCCAAATTTAAAGGTTGCGTTTCATCTTCTCCGCCCAAAAAATAAATAGCATCTTCAGCCGAAATACAAGCTGAATACGCCATTTTTAGAGATAATTTCAGTTCCGGCTGTTCCCATTTCGCAGATTTATTTTCATCAAAAGATAAAATGAAAATATCATCATAATACAATTTTGTCCCGCCCAGCCACGGCTTTTTATCAGCAAAGTTGGAACCACCAGCGACAACTATTTTATCGCCCAAACTACCGGCCAGCGCACCGGCCAAACCATATTGTATCGTTTCCCCAGTTGCGGGCGGCATTTCACAAAGCGTGTTCCAGTTGATTTTCATATTCGTATCGTTTTCTTTATTGGTTTTGTTGCAAGCTGAAAGGATGGCAATTGCAAACAAAATTGATAAATATCTTTTCATCTATGTTTATTAATCTTCATTTTTCCGATGACGTTGTCAGGTCTGCGACGCTGACAAGTCAAGGGAACTTTCCCCAACCTGACAGCGTCCTCATAACCTGTCAACGTCCTTAGATCCCGATGAATCGGGACAAGCTCTGTCAGCGTTATAAAACCGAAAACAATTTTTCCATATCCAAGGCTTTCACATCTTTTTTAAATGCCTCGAAACTTTCGGCGGTCATGTTTTTAATGGGTAAACGGAATTCACCGCAATCCATGCCAACATATTTCATGTATGCTTTTCCTGTTGCAATTCCTCCATATTTTCCCAGTAATCGGATCATATCAATCGACAATTGCTGCAGTTTTCGGGCTTGTGGCATATCGCCTTTGTCAAACGCTTCGATAAGCTGATAATAAAGTGGGGCAGCATAATTAAATGTACTTCCAACTCCGCCGCGTGCACCCAAAACAAGTGCAGAAAGCAGGTTTTCATCGCGACCCCAGAGCATATCAAACTTTTCGTTTTCGAAATTGAGGCAGGTTTGAAAATCCATAAAATCTTCATGTGTATATTTTATTCCCGCGAGATTTGGAATCATGGGAGATGCAGCTTTCAGGAAATCGAACATCGAAACATAACATCCTGTAAGCACCGGTATGTGATAAAAATACACGGGCATTTCCGGGACGGTTTCTGCAATTTTGGCAACAAAAGCTGCGAGTTGCTCACCGCTGGCAGGTTTGAAATAATAAGGCGCCAAAACTGCAATCGCATCCACACCCACTTTTGCCGAATGTTGGGCAGCTTCAATACATTCAACATACGAAGTTCCGCCCACCAAATTGATGACTTTCAGTTTGCTATTGGCAGTTTTTTGAGCCACCCATGTTTCGGTAATTTTGGCTTTCTCCTTTTGCGAAAGCGAAACTCCTTCGCCTGTTGAGCCATTAATGAACGCGCCAACAACGCCATTTTTTTCCAAAAATTTAAAATACGTGGGAATCCTGTCGTACACCACTTCGCCGTTTGCATCCATTGGTGTAAATGGGGCAGCTATCAATCCTTCTATTTTTTTCATTATTTTTTTTGTTTTGATTGTGTAAATTCGTCCTTTCCGTCCGTGAGCCAGTCCAAAGAAAAACTCACAAAGGCATTTTGTGTGTAGTCGTCTTTTTCAAAAAACAATCCAATATCGCCATTTTCTAAACCAGTTAATGATGAATACGCCGATTCTCCTGTATAAATTGTTTTCCCCTCACTCCAGGTCAAGCCTTCATCGTAACTTATACGGACTGTCATATTTTCACGCTCTTTTACCATTTTAGCATTCGAGAAAAGCAAACGGTTTTTATCGTATCCGTCAGCAATTGAGGTATATCGAATAATACTTGCGTTACAACTGGGGTCGATTAACGAAGAGTCAGCTTTTGTTTCCCAAGTTAAGCCTTCATTGTTCGAGGTATGAATGTAGCGAATTCCGCTCCCATTTACGCGGCTGTTAATCATCCAGGATCCATCAACTAATTCTACTATTTTCGATTCATCTCCCGGATTTATTGCAGTATCGATAAAATACCATGATTTCCCGTGGTTATCACTTCCAAAAACATGAAGTCCGCTTTTTAGATTTACCATGCAGTGCAACAATTTCCCAGAACTTGTATAAATCCCTCTTCCTGATGTAATAAATTTAAAATCTTCGTGCCATTCAGGTTTGGTAATTTGCGAGGTAATATCTTCAGGCTCTGTCCATGTTAATCCATTGTCAGAACTTTTTACCACATGCAGGTAATAAATATCTTTTTCGTTGTCTAAATCCATAAAATTGTAGAACATGAAAATTTCCTTTGTCAATTCATCCACAATCATCGATGGGTCGGAAGCTGATTTCCCTAATGGAAAGTCAACCACTTTTTCGATTTCAGACCATGTTAAACCGTTGTCAGAGCTGCGGCGAATTACAATATTAATGTCGCCACTTCCCCGTAAATCCGCGCACGACGGCACACGTTCGTCAATTGCTGCAACCAAATCTCCATTTGGAGCTGTTACAATGGCCGGTATTCGGTAGCACGAAACATCAGGATTCATTGAAGCATTAAACAAATCCACAAATTCTATTTTATCACTCGTAGTTTGTGATTTTTCTTTCTGATTGCAGGAAATTAAAATGCCGGAAAGTAGTAATAATGTTAAAAATGAAATCTTCATAGTATTTATTTTTTTGAGATTTATTTACAGTTTGATTTGGACTGCCAATATTGATTTTTGTAGGAAATTATTCGGTTTGAAACTACTAAACTTTTTGTAAACAGGGAGCATTTTATACCCCCTGTTTTTCTAACTAAACTATCTATGAAAAAGGGTATTAATAACCATCGGTTTGTTTGAGTTCCGAATCGTTGGCCAACATATCCTGAGAAATTGAATAGTATATTTTATAGGCTTCAGTAGCACTTAGTGATTCTACCTCTTCGAAAACAATTCCATCGCCAGCTCTTACCAAATCCCACCATCTTTTACCTTCGCCAACAAATTCTTTCAAACGTTCATCTAAAATTGCATTTGTATTTTCAGCTTTTGAACCCTTTGTAAATTCGTGACCGCTGAAGTTTTCTCCGTAAGCCCGACTTCTAACCGCATTAATTTCTGTAGTTGGATCTTCTCCCAGGTTGTTTTTTGCTTCGGCCAACAATAAAAGCACATCAGCATAACGATATAATGGGACATTGTTGTAGCTTTTTCGTGAACCATCATCTCCTATAATTCCTAAGAATTTTGCAAGAACAGCTCCTTTGTAATTTGGAGA
>JBBQPP010000117.1:0-9057 GCA_038217255.1 Bacteroidales bacterium
TAGGAATGAGTAAGTAAGTGAAAATTAAAACGAAAAGAATGATATGATTGAGTATTTGACATACTCCTTATCTGTATTTACAGGTTTTTTTGCCATAATGAACCCAATTGCAAATATTCCAATTTTCTTGTCATTAGTTCATGATGCCGATGAAACAACCAAAAAAGTAATTAATAAAAAAGCAACGATAATTGCATTTTTGATTGTACTTGTATTTGTAGTATTAGGCAAATTTATATTCGAATTATTTGGTATTACAATACCAGCCTTTAAAATAACCGGTGGTATTTTACTCTTTTATGTTGGTTTTGAAATGCTTCAATCAAAAAAATCAGACATTAAACACATAAAAGCGGTAAAGATTGATGATAATATCGCAGTATCCCCTTTGGCAATTCCGATATTAGCTGGCCCAGGTACAATTGTTACGGCCATGAATTTTGTTTCCGACAATAATTACTTTCACATAGCTATTGTCATCTTTATTTTTGCAATAATGTGTTACATTACTTATTTGGCTTTCTATTTTAGCGAGTATATCGTTAAGAAAATAGGACATAACATTATAACGGTTATCGGAAAGATAATGGGTTTAATTCTTTCAATAATGGGAATTGGAATGTTGATTCAAGGAATAAAACTCTCCTTTAATATAGCTTAGTACAATTCAAATAAATCCTGCGATTTACCATGGAAATTAATATATCTCACATGAATCATCATCGATTTGCAGATGAGAATACTAAAAATTTCAGGCAATTATTTTATGCGCTGTTAATTGGGCTTATTATCGGGCTGATTAGTTCCTTTTTTAGAATTACACTTAGCTATATTGAAAGTTTCAGGGATATATTATATAAGAATGCAGGCAATTCGGGATTTATTAGTTGGCTATGGCCTTTTTTGTTTGCAATTACAGCAATAAGCATCGCATTATTTTTAGTCCGGAAATTTGCACCTGAAGCATCAGGAAGTGGAGTTCATGAAATAGAGGGTGCATTAGATGGAGTAAGGCCCATGCGTTGGAAAAGAGTAATACCAATAAAATTTATTGCTTCATTATTTTCCTTGGGAAGTGGGTTATTGTTAGGGCGCGAAGGACCGACGATTCAATTGGGCGCTAATATTGGCAAAATGGTTAAAGACACTTTAGGCCAATCGGATATTGAAAACAACCCATTGGTCTCTGCTGGTGCTGCGGCAGGACTTGTCAGTGCTTTTAATGCACCTTTTGCAGGTATTATTTTTGTAATTGAAGAAATGCACGGACATTTTAAATTTAATTTTTATTCCGTAGCGGCTATTATGATTGGTGCAGGGACAGCCGATTTTGTTGTTCGGGTTTTAGTTGATTCTAAACCGATTATACAAATGATGGTTTTTCCAAGTCCAAATATATATGGATTATGGCTATTTATATTTCTGGGTTTATTATGCAGTTTAATAGGCTATTTATATAATAAACTACTTGTCCTGTCAATGGATTTTTTTCAATTTTCTTTTAAAATCCCAATAATTTACATCGGAATTTTTGTAGGATTAATCATAACAATAATCGGAATTTTTTCCTCAGATATGATAGGTGGCGGATACAATACAATTACCAAAGTACTTGATAATTCTTTCTCGTTATCTTTTTTATTGTTCTTATTTATTGCAAGAATGCTGCTCTCTTTTTTTAGCTACAGTTCAGGTGCGCCAGGAGGCATTTTTTTACCGTTGCTTACACTTGGCGTTATTTTCGGGGTGTTGTTCGGAATTGTCATGCAACACTATTTTCCCAATTTAATTTCACATCCGGGTGTTTTTGCTATTGCGGGAATGGCTGGCATTTTTTCAGCAACGGTTAGGGCACCTCTTACAGGATTAGTGCTTGCTACAGAAATGACATCAAACTACGAATTAATTTTACCATTAATAGTTACCACAATTACAGCATCAGTATTTACAGCACTTCTTGGAAATAAACCAATTTATACAACCTTATTAAAACGCACATTAGTAAATGCAAAACATGAAGAACAAAATAAATGAATAGAATAAAACCCAGGCAGGTAATTATGTATAAAAATAATAGCCGAGTAAACAGTAATCGCGATGGCTATCGGGACAAGGATTGTAGCCCGATTCCCCCGGTAGCTATCGGGGTCTTGTAATTTCACAGGGATAAACTCCGCAATCGGCTACTATTCTTATAATAACCGATATATTAGAAGGTTTCATCAACTTTGAACGACTTGAAAATGTGTGAATGATGCAACTTATTCATACAATTATGTAATACTTTCTCCTGAAAAGTATGTCAAATTTGTAGTGCTGTGAAAAGGTTTTCACACAATAAAATTCATTATTATGTTTTACGCTAACTATTATTGGGGCATGAACCTCGTGTGGTGGTTTATTTGGATCATGCTGATTTTTTGGATTTTCGCTCTTCCTTATAAAATTCCTGGTCAGCGAAGCCGGAAAGACCCATCTTTTGACATTTTGCGAAAACGATTTGCCTCTGGAGAAATCTCATTGGAAGAATACGATGAGAAGAAAAAAATCCTTGAAAGGAATTGATAACCAAGATGATGAATTGGTTAACGGATGAGAATCAGTTAACCAAATTCATCGGCCTTTTACATGGGAAATTCAAAATTGAATCAATAAAATTTTATAAAATGAAAACGAATCACACAGAAACAAAAACAAAATGGGTAATTGATAGGTCGCACAGTGAAATTAGCTTTAGAGTCAGGCACTTAATGATTGCACATGTTCGGGGAACATTCAAAACATTTGACGCAAGTATTTACACCTACGCCAAAGATTTTAGAACCGCCGAAGTTGACCTTTGGATAGACGCCTCATCCATACAAACGGGTGATAAAAAAAGAGACAAGCACCTGAGAAGTCGCGATTTTCTGAATGTAAGAAAACACAAACAAATCACATTTACGTCAAGTACCATTGGGGCAACAAATGCTGAGGGTAATCAGGAATTATGGGGCGAATTAACCATGGTTGGAATTACCCAAAATGTAAAATTAGCTGTTCATTTCGGTGGAATGTTGAATGATCCTTGGGGAAATGAAAGAGTCGGATTTACAGTTACCGGAACAATCAATCGGAGCAATTGGGGTCTGACATGGAACACTCTCACCGAATCAGGAGGCATGATGGTTGCCGATGAAATCGAGATTTCATGCGAAGTTGAACTGACTAAAATGGGCCAAAAATGCCTTGAAATGCAATTGGATGCACCAGTTGAAGAAATAGCTGTTTTACAAAAATAAACCGACCCAAAAGCACAACTAACCCTGGAAAAGAAAATACAAAAAACAGAAAACATGAAAGCAAAAAAGAATTTAGACAAAATAAGTGCTGACAAAACAAAAAGTAAAGAGGTTAAAAAGAACCCGTTATCAAAGGAACTTTTAAAGAAAATGAACGCCTACTGGCGCGCCGCTAACTATTTATCAGTCGGGCAACTTTACCTCCGCGACAACCCGTTGTTGCGGGAACCTTTAAAACTTTCCCACATAAAGAAGATGCTGCTGGGACATTGGGGAACCACGCCCGGACAAAATTTTATTTATGTGCACCTGAACCGGATCATAAAAAAGTTTGATCTGGATATGTTTTATATAGCGGGTCCCGGTCATGGTGGTCCAGCCTTGTTAGGTAATACTTATTTGGAAGGCACTTACAGTGAGATTTATCCAAATATCAGCCAGGATGAGGCCGGACTGAAAAAATTGTTCACCCAATTTTCTTTTCCGGGTGGAATTCCAAGTCATGTGTCGCCCGATTGCCCTGGATCTATTCACGAAGGTGGGGAATTAGGGTATTCGCTAAGTCATGCTTTTGGCGCAGCTTTCGATAATCCAGAGCTGATTGTGGCTTGTATTATTGGTGATGGCGAAGCAGAAACCGGTCCGTTAGCGACGGCATGGCATTCAAACAAATTTTTAAACCCGATAAACGATGGCGCCGTGTTGCCCATTTTGCACCTCAACGGCTACAAAATAGCCAATCCAACAGTGCTGGCGCGTATTCCGGAGAAAGAATTAGATCAGTTACTGCGCGGCTGTGGCTGGAAACCTTACTATGTTGAAGGCGATGAGCCGAAAAAAATGCATCAGCTCATGGCTTCTGTTCTTGAAAAAACCATTTTGGACATTCGGAAAATCCAACGCAAAGCACGAAACAAAAACGACGCTACCCGACCTCGCTGGCCAATGATCGTGCTGCGCTCGCCCAAAGGCTGGACAGGGCCGAAAGTAGTTGATGGTTTGCAAATCGAAGGCACTTTTCGCGCCCACCAAATTCCATTATTGGTAGATTCCGATCATCCGCACCATTTACAACTTCTCGAAAACTGGATGAAAAGCTATAAGCCAGAAGAGCTATTCACCGAGCAGGGTTGTCTCCTTCCCGAACTGGCACAACTTGCGCCTGAAGGGATTCGCCGGATGGGTGCTAATCCACACGCCAACGGTGGCCTATTATTGCAGGATCTTATTATGCCTGATTTCCGGAAATTCGCCGTTGATGTACCTTCACCGGGTTCTGTTGAAGCTGCCGATACACATGAACTGGGAGAATTCCTTCGCGATGTGATTACACTTAATGAGGCACAACGTAATTTCAGGATTTTTGGTCCCGACGAAACACTTTCGAACCGCTTAAATGCTGTTTTTGAAGTGACAAACCGACAATGGGAATCCAAAATAAAAAAGAACGATGAATTTCAGGCTGCTGAAGGTCGGGTGATGGAAGTACTGAGCGAACACCAATGCGAAGGTTGGCTCGAAGGTTATCTTCTTACCGGAAGACATGGACTTTTCAACTGTTACGAGGCATTTATTCATATTGTCGATTCAATGTTTAACCAACACGCCAAATGGTTGAAAGTTAGCGCAGAATTGCCCTGGAGAAAGAAAATCGCATCGCTGAATTACCTGCTTGCTTCCCATGTTTGGCAGCAGGCACACAATGGCGACACTCATCAGGATCCGGGGTTCATTGACCATGTGGTAAACAAAAAAGCTTCGATTGTGCGGGTTTATCTTCCACCTGATGCCAATTGTTTATTGTCGGTTTGGGATCATTGTCTCAGGAGTCGTCATTATGTGAATGTGGTGATTGCTGGAAAATATCAGGCCCCTCAATGGTTAACAATGGATCAGGCGATTGAACATTGCACCCAGGGAATTGGTATCTGGCAATGGGCCAGTAACGATCAGGACTCAGAGCCCGATGTGGTTATGGCGAGCTGTGGCGATGTGCCAACGCTTGAGTCTCTGGCAGCAGTTTCTATTCTTCGGGAACATTTACCTGACCTAAAAATCAGAGTGGTGAATGTGGTCGATCTGATGAAACTTGAACCTAACACAGAACATCCACACGGACTAACGGATGCTGAATTTGATGCCATATTTACAAAAGACAAGCACATTGTTTTTGCCTTTCACGGATATCCCAAATTAATACATCTCCTTACCTACCGTCGGACTAACCATGAAAATATGCACGTTCGCGGCTACAAAGAAGAAGGTACGATCACCACTTTTTTTGACAATCTGGTACTCAACGACCTCGATCGGTTTCACTTAGTAATAGATGTAATAAATCGTCTGCCACAATTGGGTGACAAAGGGGCCAAGCTCAAACGAATGCTGGAGGGAAAACTTTTTGAACATCGAGTATATATTAATAAAAATGGTGAGGACTTGCCGGAAATACGAAACTGGAAATGGAATAACGCTAAATGAAAAAAACTCATTATGAAACGAGCCATCACAAAAAGCTATTTAAGACACAAGAACATCCGCTAACTGATGGATGGCGAGTTCTCCCGAGTGCTCGGGATTACCATTAAAAAACAACAAATTATAAACACATGAAATCTAAAAGCAACACAAAAAACTTTCCTGTAGTTTGTGGGCGGTTCGGCCGGTGGCCTCGATGCCTATATCCGACTGCTAAAGAAACTGCCCGTTGATATGGATGTTGCCGTAGTCATCGTTAATCACCTGAGAAAAGTAGCGACCCTGCTCCACAAGATTCTTCCCCAATACACTGAGATGCCGGTTAAACTGATTACGGAGAAATTAGACATCAAACCCAACCATGTTTTTATCATTCCGGAAAAAAGGGATTTGCATATTCTAAATGGAGAGTTCCGCTTAAAGCCGATATCAAAACCCTGGGGATGGCCCGACGTAATCACTGTTTTTATGAAATCCCTGACAAAAAACTGGGACGGCAAACTGATCGCCGTTATTGTTTCCGGTTATGATGGTGATGGTGCAGCAGCGCTTTGTGGCATAAGAGAAGTGGGTGGTATCACCATTGCACAGAAGCCTGAAACAGCCGCGCAGCCAGATATGCCTGAAAGTGCGATTGAAAGTGGATGTATTGATTTTGTTCTTTCACCTGAAAATATCGCGAAGAAAATTGCAAAAATTGCAAATGAGTTATCTGAAAATAACTAAAAATATTGAAGCAAATAAAAAAAATCATTGGGCACAAAAAATACATTGATAAGTACGGTCAGGATGTGCCGGAAATACGAAACTTAAAATGAAATCAGAAAATAATATTGAAAAAGAAAATGTTGGCGGTGAAAGAGATGTGATGCGTATTGGTATAGCTGCCGACCATGCTGGATTTGAATTGAAAGAACAATTATTGGCAGCACTTACTTTTGCCGGGTATATTGTAAAGGATTTCGGATCTTTCAAATTGATTGAAGGAGATGACTTCCCCGATTATGTAGTGCCGCTTGCCAGGGCTGTTTCTGCGGGTGAGATAACACGTGGACTGGCTGTTTGTGGAAGCGGTGTTGGTGCCTGTGTAGCAGCCAATAAAATTTCCGGCGTAAGAGCGGCACTGATCACCGACTCATTTTCTGCCCACCAGGGTGTTGAGGACGATGACATGAATGTAATGTGTTTGGGAGGCCTAATCACCGGAACTGCCCTTGCCTGGGAATTGGTCCAGACATTCCTGAATGCTGATTTTAAGGACGAAGAAAAATATGCCCGACGACTTGCAAAAGTGGCTGCACTGGAAAAAGAAAGGATACGATAAAATTACTTTCAATACGAAGAATTTGGATAAAATTAAACTCTGTTGGATTTACGTGTTATTGGGATGTATATCCTTTCATATTGCTCAATCTTATTGTCTCGACACAGGCAGCTTATGCAGTGCCAATTAATTCAAAAAAATGAAAGTTCGTGCATGGTCACTCTTCCTTTTAGTACAATTGGTGCTTTCGATTAACGCACAGGAAAAATTAAACCCACCAATTAAAAATAATAATGCTTTTAAATCAGGAGAAATTCTCACCTATCAATTCAAATATGGTTTTATTTCAGCAGGAACTGCTGTACTAACACTTACTGAAACAGATTACCAGAACAAAAAGGCTTTTCATTCGATCACACTGATTGAAACCACCGGTTTGGCCAACAAAATTTATGGCGTAAAAGATATTTATGAAAGTTGGTTTGATCAGGAGACCAACCTTCCTTACAAACAAATTAGAAACATTAAGGAAGGTCGTTACACCATATACAATGAGGTCATTTACGATAGAAATGACAATTCTGTAAACTCGAAACTAAGCGGGTTCCATATTGTTCCTGAAAAGATCCTCGATTTATCCTCCACCCTGTATTATATCAGGCGCATCGATTTTTCTAAATTCATGAAAGGAGGTTCTCTTCTCGTAAACATGTACTTTTCCGACGAAGTATTTCCATTTCATTTTATTTACAATGGAAAGGAGACCATTAAAACCAAATTCGGGAAGATGAATTGTATTAAAATCAGTCCGCGTGTCGAAGTGGGGCGTATTTTCAAGCGACCAGACGATGCAAGCATTTGGTTTACTGACGATGATAATTGTTTTCCGATAATGGTAAAAATGGATATTCGTATTGTGGGTAAAGTTTTTTTTAAAACTCATAGAATATGAGAATACAGTGAACCCGGTGATATTCCAGGAGTAAGATATCAACCCGCAATAGGTGCTTAAAGAATGGTGGGAAAAATATCCGTTTCGCGAAAGTGCAATAATTGCTTACTACGCGATGTTTGCGTTGCCCGGTTTGCTAATAGTTATTCTTACATCAGCCGGTAATTTTTTTGGTAACGATGCTGTAAGTAGTCATATAATAGCCCAGTTCACTTCTACCATGGGCGCCCTGCAGGTTCGGTTATTTTAATAATGATTTGGGTTTCATATTCTTCAATGATTGTTTTCTTCGGTGCCGAATTTACCCGCGCCTATGCCGGTTTTATTTCGGGAAGAGTTACTCCAACAGAAATCAAAAAATTAGATGTTGATTTTAACTCCAAATAATTGCACTTCTTATTCTGTTAATGTTTTCATGACTTTAATCTTTAGAAAATTCAATATAAACCGAATGTATTTTTTCCCTTGCTGTTAAAAGAATTGGCAAAAAACGATTTAGTCTGTCCTTTCTTTTCAATTTTGCGCCAAGCTAAAGCATGGCGTTTCAATAATTGATATAATTTTTGGCTTTAGCCGTTAAATCTCTTATTGCATTCCTACAGTTAAAGGCTAATGAGCCGAACTTCTACTTTTGTTTTCAGTCACCGCCCCAAAGGACGGTGCAAAAAAAAATAAAAAAACTTGTTGGAATGTGTCAAAGTAGAACTAATTATTTCGTTTTAATTCAAATCCACACACTTAAAAGTGGGAATGATGTAACAGATTGTCGAAATTGTGTAAGATTTTTTAAATGAAAACTCACGAACTTTGATAAGAATTAAAACGATTCTTATAATTCATCAAATAAAAGTCAAATGAACAAATTATTAAAAGGGTTAATTGCGGGATACGGGGCTAAGAAATTAGGTGGCGGCTGTTTAGGTACGATTGTCGTTTTTATAATCATCTGGGTTATTCTTGGACAATGTAGCTAAAATCGATATAATATGAACCTGTCTTTTCAAAAATTATTTTTCGCGATTGCCACTATATTTGCGCTATTTGCAATATTGGTTTTGGCAAAACCTATTCTCATTCCGCTG
>JBBQPP010000118.1:0-9056 GCA_038217255.1 Bacteroidales bacterium
CCAATTACATGATAACCCAAACGCAATATTTTCCAACTTCCCACCGGAACATCCCAATGTAATTCGCCATTTGTTATTTTATCGTTTAGTGCTATAACTTTCCCGGCGTTTGGGCCATTACTTTTTGGTGTCGTCACTTCTTTCCAATTCCTGTTCAAATTTTCCAGGGAAATTTCCTCACCCTCTCCCGTATTTTTAGCCACTTCAACCGCAATTAATGCAACATCTTTAAAATACTTCTGATCCGGCGAATTGGTAAGTTTTACTGAAACCTTTCGTGGCCCTTTTATTTGTGCTTCAGTCCAAATCAATTGTTTTGGTCCCATATCTTTCATATCCCAGGGCCCACGCAAAGAACCTCCTGTATTGGCCAGGTTTATGCTCATCTTTAGGCCCAACCGGTTTGCTTCAGTCATAGCATGTTTTACCATTTCACGCCATCCCGGACTCATAAATTCATACTTGATTTTTAAAGGGACAGGCACTATTCCATCCTCGTACCCATCATGATATCCGCGAGAATCGAAAAGCAAAAAGCCACCAATTCCCTTATCCTTCATTTCTTCCAAATCCCGGGTGATCAACTCTTTTGAAACATTGCCCTTTAACCACCAATAATAAACCCAAGGCTTAGCCAAATCCGGCACCTCTAAAAAATCGGTTTTGGAGATTTCCGATTGGTTGACATTGCTTTCCTCATTTCCTGAAATTGATTTTTTTTCAGGTTGATTTGTACAGGACTGAAAAAGCATTAAAGCAAGCCCAACAAATAATATAAAACGGTTATGAATTATTGCCTTGTTCATCTTAACTGATTTTAATCAAATTGTTTAAAATTACTGTTTGGAAATTATTACCGATTCTATATTTAAATACTTTGCAACCTTTTCAATGGTTTGGGCATGATGTCCTATTCCCAGTGCAAAATGATGTGTTGGTCCTTCCCCGATCCACCGTTTCAGAAACGTTTTTATGTCCGGTTGAAAAAACCCACGGGTATTTGTATTTCCGGTTGGAGGAATTGGGCCTTTTACCGATTCGCCTTCTGCAATAACAAATTTAAACTTACCATCATACGTAGAATTAATGGACAACATGGTAATTGGGCCTTCCTTAATTTTAAATTCCACACCGGCTCCATGTCCTGGTTTTCCATGGTATTTTTTCAAACTTCGCAAAACCGGTTTTCCTTCAGCAATGGCGATGTTGTGCGGGCCATCGTGTCCAACGAGAACAAACCCCTCGTTAAAATCCACCGGATGAAACTCCGCAAAACTGCCACCAATCCCCAGCCGGTCCATAATCAGAAGGGCGATAAGGGTTTTTAAGTCCGATTCCCCGCACATGGGAAAACCCTTTGAAGTTAATAGCGAATTGCCAACAATTAAGTTAGAAAGCACTGTTTGTAATTCGCTGTTTTCCGATCCCTCGTAATAATATGCAAGACCATCGATCTTTTTTTCTTCAACAAATCGGGTCAAAGCAATACTTACTTTTGCTGCAATCCGGAGATCTTCATCTTGAAGTTTAAGGGAAATGGGATCAGAAACAGGATCCGGAGTATCGAAAAAGTCAAGAATTAGCTTTTCACGTGATTCAATTTCGTTTTTGGTTACTTTTTCATAACAAGAGAAAAGTTCGTTAGCTTCATATTCCACAATATGACTTCCAAAAGCAGAAGTAAGCATAGTAGCATCTGTATGCATATCTAGCATAGCATTGATGGGATGCCCCAAATGTCCCAATTGGGCATTTTTGAGATCATGCAATACCCTGGCTATTCTGCAATATTCATTTATTTGGATGTCAACTTCAGGGTCATCGTAAAGAGTACCGATGATCATATCCGGAACTTTTTTACCCATACGTACTGCTACACCAGCAAACTCTGGTAAAGAACAAATGTCATCGTTGGCAAGTTGCATGTAGGTGGAGGCCTTTGAGTAATCAAGCGCTTTTCTTGGTTGTAATGCTATCAGCACAATTGGTATCGATAGAGTTTTAATAATAATTCCAAATGTTCCTGAAGTGGCATATGTAAGCATATTGCAGAATATAAGGTCAAGGTTAGCTGCTTCAAGTTTTTTTAACGTTTCATAGGCTTTCAACGAATTGTCAACCATCCCGAAATCAACAACAGTCACCTCATTGGCGCGAACCTTTTGAAGTATAGCCTCTTGCTTTTGCATCAGTTCTTCATATAGTCCTGGAAATTGCTCCCAATATTTATCATACCCAACGCCAAATACTCCAATTCGGGGCATACTATTCTTTGTATTTAACTCCATATGCTGAAAATTTGTAATTTGTTTTTATGTTTTCATTTGTACAGCTTAGCGCACCAAGCAATAATACACTGATGTATTTCAAGATTTAAACCCTCCTTATTATGCATAAGATTGTATGAGCTTTATTTTAGGGATTAGCACAACAAATGCTATAAATGCCACCAAATACATAGATCCGGCATACATCCACATCGGATCATAGGAATATTTGGTAATGATAAGTCCGATAACCGGATTAAGTACCAGCGCAGAAATTGCCCCTGCAGAACCGGAGAATCCGATAATAGTAGAAGTTATTTTACCTCCAAAAATATCACTAATCGAAGTGATGTAATTGGTTATCCAGAGTCCGTGTGCAAAGAATGCAACTGACATCAAAAATATTACCCATTCTGCTGATGGCATTAACTTAACCAGCAACACAGGCATGGTTAGTAGGGCCGCAATTCCCATAACTGATTTACGCGCCCGGTTGAGGCTGTTGGTTTTTTTAAACACTTCATCAGAAACCCAGCCACCCAGAATATTTGAAATTCCAAGTGCCAAAAATGGGATCCAGAAAAGATTTCCTATGTGCGCAATGTCAATCCCCCTGGCTTCATTCAGGTATTTTGGAATCCAAAACATATAGAAATAGAAAATGGGATCCAACAAAAACCGTATCAGAATAAAAACCCAAACTTCTTTTATTTTTAGTATCTGAGTAAGGTTTTTGCCCATACTGACGCTATTATTCCGAGTATTTTTACTTTTTATTTGCGGGTAGTCATTCTTCCTGCTTTTATGACTTAGCAGCCAAACTGCAACCCACAAAAACCCAAAGGCTCCGGTAATTCCAAAAACACCACGCCAACCTGTAACATTGATTAAATAGACACAAAGAGGCGGGGCAACAACTGCACCTAAAGCCGAACCACCAATGGCTATTCCATTGGCAAGTGCTTGTCTTTTTTTCGGCACCCATTCCACAACTGCCTTAATTGCCCCGGGGAAAGCTCCTCCCTCACCAACACCTAGCAGAAAACGATAAAAACCGAACTGAAAAACATTGTTGGCAAAGCTGTGAAGTACTGTTGCAAAGGACCAAATGCCAACCGACAAAGCTAACCCCAATCGACTTCCATAGCGATCGATAATGATTCCACCCACCGTAAACATTATGGCATAGCTAATGAGGAACCCGGTGTTAATAAATCCATATTCTATATCTGAAACAGGGAAGTCCTCTTTGATTCGGATAATTGAAATAGACAGCACCTGTCTGTCAAGAAAGCTTAATGCTGTTGCAACAAACGCCATCGCAACAATGAACCAGGGTAGCCAGTTTAAATTTTTTTTCATTTCAACTTAACGCACTAACTTAAATTTCATGTAAATATAACTAAGAAAATCTGCATAACAACAATTCGAATAAAATTTTCAAATCTGTTCATTTTACTCTATTTTCACACTATGAATGAGAAGAATCCTAAATACATTCTGATTAGTAAAGAAATCATACAACAAATTAAAAATGGTGATTTCCAGCCTGGAGGCAAAATTCCCTCCGAGAATGAACTCATAAAAATGTATTCCATAAGTAATACAACGGCCCGAAAAAGCCTGTTGGAACTTGAATTGAACGGTTGGGTTAACCGGATAAAGGGAAAGGGAACATTTGTTATCAACCGTTCAGAAGATAAGCATATCACCAGGGTTTTGGGCTCCTTTTTGGCAATGAAAGAAAGTTTCAGCAATAACTTAATTAAAGAAGGATTTACACCCAAAAATATTACGCTCGAAAAAACAATTTTAAATGACGGCATTTCATCTCAAATAAATAACAGGCACTATATGATAGAGGGCCCGGTGCTTAAAATGAGACGTTTGAGATACGCTGATGACATTTTATTAAAGGATGAGACAAAATACATCTCACTGCAACTTTGTCCCAAAATAAATATGGTAGATATGGACCAGTCGCTGATTAAAATATACCAGGAAAAATACGGATTAAATTTAAACCATGTGGAAAGAACATTGGGAAATACAATTTTTTATCCGGCTCATGAAAACAATTATTTTGAAAATGAACAACCGATTGCCATATTTATTTTGGATGGTGTCATATTTTCTGAAGATGGAAAATCAGTGGAAATAGAAAACTCGTTTTACAGGGGAGACAGATATAAATTCTCTGTTATTGCCAAACCAGAAATAAAAAAATAAATTTAAGTGACCATCTACTGCTTTTTAAATTTATCCCGAGTTTAACATGACAGAATATCAAAAAGTATTTGAACAAATAAAAAGTTCCTTGCACTAATACGGATCGCCTTCCTGAATTCCAACAGGGGTGGCCAAATGTACCGGTTCCAGTGAATGAAGGAATTTGTAAAGAGCTTTCAAATCCATTTCTGTCATTTTGCTAAATGCACCCCAGGGCATCGGTGAACCAGGAATTGCCGCCCCTGCCCGAAAACGGTTGATAAAAACTTCCTGCGGCCAAAGAGCAATCCGTCCGGTTTCTGGGTCGGGTGTCAGATTTGTCGTAACTACATGTTTTCCCTTAATAATTTGAACATTATCATCAAAGACTTCAAAAGGGGTATTTCCTGCATACTTAGGTCCAATATATGCGCCGGTCATCATATTCCGTTCCGTGTGGCACCCCATGCAGTCGGCTACACTTTCTGCGAGGTATTTGCCATATTCGGCAGTCGAATCGGGTGCAGGTGAAGGCGGCACTATTCCGTCGCCCATCGGTTTAATCAAGCCAAAAGCCATAACTGCTTTTCCCATAAAGTTCCATTCATGTTCCGGTATTTTATTTTTTACCGGGGAAACAGTCCTTAAATAAGAAATAACAGCGGTAAGGTCGTTATCACTTAAATCATAAAATGGCATAAAATCAATTAATGGTTTGCCATCTCTTTTTACTCCGTATCGCATGGTACGGGCAATCTCCTGATCCGTAAAAGCCCCAATTCCGGTTTCAACATCTGACGTAATATTTGGTGTATGAATGATTCCAGGGGGGATGTCAAATTTAAATCCACCGCTAAGTGGCATTTTATCACTGCTCATTCTCTGAGAAAGCGAAGTAATAGTTGAGTGGCAATCCACACAATGAGCTGGCCCGTAAACAAGGTATTCTCCGCGTGCAATAACACTCGAATCAAGGCTGGCCGCAATTTCAGGGTACGGGGCGTCAAATTTGGGGTTGGAGTTGGCATAAACAAATATTACCAACCCAATGATGAGGATTATAAATCCAATGCCGATCCATTTAAGGACTTTAAGAAATTTTTTCATAACGCAACTTCAGTTTAATTTGATTTAATTATACCTGCATAAAATCATTTATGTTAAAATGTTCTGCAATAAACACCTAACAGTCAATCAATTTACGAAAAATGAAATAAAAATGCAAAATTTAGTTTATAATAAGGTATTAATATCGTAAATAAGTTTTGTTCATGTAAAATTTACTGTACAACAAGTGTTTTAAAATTCATTAGTAAAGTGTTGAGGGTATTACAAAAACAGTAAATTATTATGGATTAGAAAATGCAAATCTGTTTCTATATTTCGGGTCTTCACAAAAATCCTTTTTATCTTTACCTGTCAAATCAATTTTCAAAAAAAATGAAAAAATGAAAAACTTATTTTTTATCGTTCTTGCAGTTACAATGGCTTTTTTACTTTCCTGTTCAGCAAATAAAAAACAAGAAAAAGAACTTCCACGAGTTGCCATTTGCGGACTTGCCATTGAATCGAGCACTTTTTCGCCGGCACAGTCAGATGTAGAAGCATTTCGAGTCCGCCGGGGTGATGAAATATTTTCGTACTACCCATTTCTTTCGCCCGATTCGGTTGACAGGAAACGGGCAGTGTGGTTTCCCACCCTGCGGGGACACGCCATTCCCGGCGGGATAGTTACACGCGAGGCCTATGAATCATTGCTTACTGAAACGCTTGAAATGCTCAAAAAAAATGTTCCTTACGATGGAATCTTTTTCGATATTCATGGGGCAATGAGTGTGGTTGGTTTGGATGATCCGGAAGGTGATTTTATTATCCGGATTCGTGAAGTTGTGGGAAAGGAAACAATCATTTCAACTTCTATGGATTTACATGGAAACGTGAGCTGGCGACTGGCTGAAAATACCGACCTGATTACTTGTTACCGTTTGGCGCCGCACGAAGATGCACTTGAATCAAAACAACGCGCGCTTGAAAATCTTTTGGATCGATTGGAAAACGGGAAAGGAAAACCAGCTTACAAAGCATGGATTCCTGTGCCGATTTTGTTGCCCGGAGAAAAAACAAGCACCCGCATTGAACCCGGGAAAAGTTTATATGCCAAAGTGGCTCCAATTGCCGCGCGCGATGGAATTATCGATGCAGCCATTTGGATTGGTTATGCCTGGGCAGATGAACCACGAAACCAGGGTGTTGTAATGGTTACCGGGGATGACAAGGATGCGGTTACCGATGCAGCAGAAGAACTGGCAAAAGCATTTTGGAAAGTAAGGGATGAATTTGAATTTGTGGCTCCCGTAGCTCCCCTGGATGAATGCCTCAATATGGCAATTGCGAGTAAAGAACATCCTTTTATCATCAGCGACATGGGCGATAATCCAACAGCAGGAGGTGCCGGGGACGTAACCTGGACACTGACACAAATACTTGCACGTCCTGAGTTTAAAGCTGAAAATGGCCCATCACTAATTTACGCATCGCTGCCCGGTCCTGAGTTTGTTGAAAAAGCCATTGAAGCCGGAGTTGGAAATAAGGTAGAAGGTTTTGCAGGCGCCTCAGTTGATGCCCGTTTTGCACCGCCCATAAAATTGTCGGGAATAGTAAAAGCTATTGAACAAGGGGATGAAGCCGCAGAAACTGAAGTAGTGGTGCAGGTTGGCAGCGTAAAGGTAATTGTTACAAAAAAACGCAAACCTTATCATTACGCAAAGGATTTTACACGGCTGGGTTTGAACCCGCGCGAAACGGATATTGTTGTGGTTAAAATCGGTTACTTAGTTCCCGAGCTGTATGATATGCGCAAAGGTTGGATTATGGCGCAAACTCCAGGTGGCGTTGACCAGGATTTGGAAAGGTTGGGTTACAAACGCATCAACCGGCCTATGTTTCCGTTGGATAGAGATATGGCAGATCCGGATTTAACGGCCAGACTGGTACCTTCATCTGATAAATTGTAATTTAAAATTGCAGGCACTAACTAAATCGTTTATGAAAATCACAAAAAAAATATTTCTAGCCAAAGTCCTTTTTTCATTCGCTTTTCTTCATTTCCTGACACTTTCCTGCAAAGCACAGGGTAGCGACAGTCCGCAATGGGGCGAAAAACATTCACGAAACATGATTTCCAATGAAACCGGACTGCCATCATCCTTTAATCCCGAAACGGGTGAAAATATAAAATGGTCGGTATCGATTGGCAGTGAGGCATATGCCACACCGGTAGTTGCCGGTGGAAAGGTATTAATTGGTGCCAACAATGCCGACGAACGTGATCCCCGGCATGAAGGAGATCGAGGGATTTTACTTTGCCTGAATGAATCTGACGGAAGTTTATGCTGGCAATTAGTTGTTCCCCGCCTTGAAGGCGACCGGCACAACGACTGGCCAATGGTCGGAATTTGTTCTCCACCTACAGTAGAAAACAACCGGGTGTATGTTCTAACCAACCGATCGGAAGTTTTGTGCCTCGATCTGAACGGTCAGGCTGACGGAAACGACGGCGAATTTCAGGGAGAAGGCTGGTTTGTTGCTCCAAATGGCGAATTTCCATATGAAATTGGAGAGAAAGATGCCGATATTATCTGGTCATACGATTTAAAACTTCAATTGGGTGTAAGTCCGCATGATTCGCCACACGCATCCATTTTGCTTGATGGTGATTATCTTTACCTGAATACATGTAGCGGTGTTGATTATCGTCACCTTGAAACTACAGGATTAAAAGCACCGGCTTTAATTGCCCTCGACAAAAAAACGGGGAGACTTGTTGCCAGGGATGATGAACATTTTGGGCCACGTATTTTTCACTCCTCCTGGTCCTCGCCATCTATGGGAATCGTGAATGGAAAAAAGCAGTTATTTTTCGCCGGTCCCGATGGAATTTTGTATGCCTTTGAAGCGCTTGCTTCAGCAGATTCATTTGACAAAGTTCAGTCGTTTAAAAAAGTCTGGCAGTTCGACTGCGACCCAACCAGTCCCAAAGAGAATATTCATAACTACCTGAGAAACCGGAAAGTTAGTCCAAGCAATTTTCTGGGAATGCCTGTTTTCTATAAAAACCGAATTTATGTTACGGTGGGCGGCGATGTCTGGTGGGGAAAGCAGGAAGCCTTTTTAAAATGTATTGACGCAACAAAAACCGGAAATATTACTGCCACCGGAGAAATCTGGTCGTATCCGCTGGTTGAACATTCAGCTTCAACCCCTGCCATTTCGAATGGACTGGTTTATGTTACTGACTGCGGAAAGAACCTCCATTGCAATGATACTGAAAGCGGAAAACAATATTGGAGACATAATTTAAAACAGGATTCGTGGAGCTCAGCACTTGTTGCAGATGGTAAAATTTTTGTTGGCTCACGAGGCAGTGATTTCTGGATATTGAAAGAAGGAAGTGAATTGCGGATATTGCATTCAGTAAATCTCGACAGCCCGATTAATTCAACCCCTGTTGCGGCAAATGGCATTCTTTATATTGCAACAATGAGCAAACTATACGCCTTAAAACAGAAATAATAGTAATGC
>JBBQPP010000119.1:0-9050 GCA_038217255.1 Bacteroidales bacterium
GGATTTATACATCTTGGCGGTTTTACTATTTGCCACTTTTATCTCATTTCAAACCCAGGCGCAAATTGTAACAGGAAAAATTGTTGGCGAACAAAACGAACCGATACCATTTGCCACAATTTTTGTTACAGAAACAAAAGAAGGGACAATTTCCAATTCAGAAGGCAATTATAATATTCAACTCGAACGTGGAAT
Source organism: Bacteroidales bacterium (assembly GCA_038217255.1). GTDB lineage: Bacteria > Bacteroidota > Bacteroidia > Bacteroidales > Prolixibacteraceae > Draconibacterium. Next base: position 196 of record JBBQPP010000119.1, read on the forward strand.
TTATCATTTCACAATCCGTTCGATGGGTTATTTACAGAATATCAAGGAAGTAAATGTGACCACCGACAGCATAAATATGGATATTTCTTTAAAAAAGCAGTCGTTTGAAATTAAAGAGGTCAAAATTTTTCCAGGGAAAGAAGATCCTGCCTGGTTTATAATGAGAAAAGCAATTGCAAAAGCTCCATATTACAGGCAAAAAATAAAGCATTACGAAGCAGATATGTATATTAAAGCCAATTTTGCATTTACCAATATTCCAAATCTTTACAAAAATAAAGTCGAATTTGAAGGTAGAAAACTCAAGGAACTGATAAAAGAAAATGTTACCTATGTTATTGAATCTCAGAATAAATTAACATTTGATTATCCAAACAAATATGTTCAGAAAGTAATTAGCAAAAAAACTTCGCTGAGCGGGTTGGACGAGCCACCGATTATGGAATTAATGTCGGCTAGTTTTTATGATGAGCGCCCTAACCAGATAATTTCTCCATTATCATCAATGGCAATCAGACATTATGATTTCAGGTACGAAGGATTTATTACAGTTGGTGATTACGACGTGTTTAAGATTAGAGTGACTCCAAATCGAAAAAGTGACGAGTTGGTAGATGGATATATTTATATTGTTGACAAACTTTGGTGCATCTACAACCTTGATTTAAACGGACATTTTGAATTTATTGAATACAGGATAAAACAGCAATTCGAGAATTTGGGCAACAACAATTGGCTTCCTGTATCCGACAATATCAACGGTAACGTTTCGATGCTCGGTTTGAAAGGCCAGTTTTATTATGGTGTGGCACTGAAATACAAGGTTGTGGAGGAGAATAATTTTGGACAAATCAATCCTGAAGACAGTGATAAACCGGCGGTAGCAAATGTTAGGGTTCCAGGGGAAAAAGAGAAAAAACTGAGGGCTGAAGCAAATGCCTTGTTAGCACAAGAGGAATTATCAAACCGGGAAGTGGCAAAAGCTTCAAGGCTTAATCGTAAAATCCTGAAAGAACAATACAAAGACACTATTGTGAACGATGTTTTCCGCACAAATTACAATGTTAAAGAACTAAAAGATACACTTTCAAACGATTATGCATTTTGGGATACCATACGTGCAATCCCGCTCACACCTGCCGAAATGAGAAGTTATGCAATGACGGATTCATTGATGATGATGAAAGTGAATGCTACAGATTCTCTGGCAGACGTAAAACCGGCAAGGAAAAAGACGATTGTTTCAAAATTATTGTTTGGAAATTATGATTTGGCAAAAGATTCGATTTTGAGATTAAGTTATGATGGACTGATATCATTTAAAAACTTTGATTTTAATGCAGTTGACGGTTATAAATACAAACAAAGATTTGAGTTGAATTTCAAACTTGAACCAGGACAAAAATTAATGATAATACCTGAAATTGGTTACGCTATTGATCGAAAAGCCGTGTTTGGTTCAGTAAACAGCACGTTCAAAAATATATTCTGGAAAAAGAGTACAATTGAACTTGGCTTTGGAAAAGAAAGCCGCGACTTTAAAACGTCCCCGCCGGGTATTAAACCGATTTTGAATGCCGCGAGTTCCTGGTTTTTTGCCAAAAATTACATGAGACTTTATGAAACTACCTTTTTAAAACTGAATTTATCGCAACAGGTTTCAAACAAAATTACCCTGTTCTCATCGGTGGATTATAACCAGTTTGAACCTTTGAAGAACAGCGCAAAGTACATTTTCTCCACGGAAAGGGATTTCACTCCAAACCTGCCAAAAGGATTTACAGTGGAAGATCCGGAAATTCAGGCACAAAAAAGTTTTATGTACACAGTTGGAGTTAATTTTTATGTGCGAATACATAAACCCTGGTTACAGGAATCGCCGTTTATTTTTATAAAAGACTTTTACAATTTCAAACTTCAATTTAAACAAGGTGTTGAAAATGTGTTTAATTCGGTTTCAAAATTTAGTCAAATTGATTTTAGTTATCATCAGCAAGCGAACATTTCTCCTGCCGCCGGAATAGATATGTATGCCAATGCCGGTTACTTTTTTAATACCGATCAAATGCACTTTTCACAATACCAACATTTTCAAACCAACGAGATTCCTTTTATGCTCGACTTTTTTACCCACACATTTCAGTTAATGAACGATTATGGGCCAAGCACAAATAAAAGCTATCTTCATTTGGGTTCAGAAATAAGAACAGAATATGTTTTGCTGCGTTATTTATCGTTCATCAACACAAACACATGGAGTGAGAGTTTGCATTTAAACTACTTAACAACGCCAATGTTAAATAATTACTGGGAAGCCGGGTACAGTTTGAACAGCCTTTTTTTTATCGGGAATATTGGTGTATTTACCGGGTTTAAAGGTGGCAAGCTGGAGAATGTAATGTTTAAAATTACGCTTTCAGGATATTAACACTTAAAACAAATTTGCCCACTTTTGAAAAATAGATAAATTAGCAATCTGTTTTTAATACCACATTAATCAATATGAAGATTCCAAAAATCAAACTTCACTGGCAAATTTTAATTGCTTTAGTTTTAGCTGTTTTTTTTGGTTACTATGTTCCAAACGGAATAAAATATACCGAATGGATGGGTACCATTTTTTTAACCGCCCTTAAAATGGTTATTGTTCCCTTAATTCTATCTTCAATAATTTCGGGAGTAACAAGCATGGGAGGGGGGAAAAATCTTGGCCGGCTTGGCGGAAAAACCTTGCTTTACTACCTCAGCACGAGTTTGTTTGCAATTGTTACCGGATTATTACTTGTAAATATTATAAGTCCGGGAGTTGGTGTTGAAATGGGATTCACAAACAATGTGGTTGACCTTTCCGATAAAACGGGGTCAGTTAAAGATATTTTAATGAGGATAATTCCATCGAATATTTTTAGTTCGATGGCCGAAGGAGACATACTTCCCATAATTTTCTTTGCCATTATTTTTGGAGTTTTCATTTCTCAGGTCAATTCGAAATATTCAACATTATTAACCACTTTTTTCGAAGGTTTGTTTGAAGTAATGATGAAGATGACAATGTTCATCATAAAATTCACACCACTTGGTGTTTTCGGGATTGTTTCACGCGAAGTACAGCGCAATTCCGATCAATTGGGAAATCTGGCCGGGAGCATGGCAATTTATATGTTAACAGTTGTTCTGGCACTTTCTATCCATGCTTTTGTTACATTGCCTCTTATACTTAGGTTTGTGGCAAAAGTAAACCCTGCAAAGCATTTTAAAAATATGATAACTCCTCTGCTTACAGCATTTTCAACCGCCTCTTCCAGCGCAACTTTACCGCTCACGATGGAGGCAGTGGAATACGAAAGTGGTGTTTCGAATAAAATTTCAAGTTTCACACTTCCGTTGGGTGCCACAATTAATATGGATGGAACTGCTCTTTACGAATGTGTTGCTGCTATGTTTATAGCCCAGGTTTATGGTGTTGAATTACATATTTTAGAACAATTAATGATAGTTGTTACCGCGCTTCTTGCATCCATTGGTGCTGCGGGAATCCCTATGGCAGGATTGGTAATGTTGACTGTGGTTCTAACCGCTGCCGGTTTGCCATTGGAAGGGATTGGGTTGATTCTTGCAGTCGATCTCCCACTTGATATGGCACGAACAACTGTAAATGTTTGGAGCGACAGTTGCGGTGCCGTTACAGTTGCACGTTCGGAAAATGAGACTACAAATATTGCGATATGAAGCCGTTGAAAATCATTATTCAATTCCGCAATGATTTCCAAAAAATTTATTTAGCCTAATTTTAAAATAGAAATACTATGAAACGGGGAATTCAAAACCTTTTATTATTTGTACTCTTGTTTAGTTTTACCAATTGCAAAAAAAGCTCGCAATACATTCTTTATGATGGTAAATACAAAAAAGAAATAGCCGAAGTTAGAAAACAGGCTTCATTATATTTGGTGTTAAACAATATTCCCGGGGCAAATTTAGCCATTTCAAAGGATGGGAAAATCATTTATTCTGAAGGTATGGGGCTTGCATCAAAAGACCTCGAAGTGCATGCTACGCGCAAAACAAAATTCAGGATTGGAGAAATCTCTGAATTATTTACATCGCTCATGTACCAAATGATGATTGAAAATGGCACACTGCATCCCGACTCAACAGTTCAGTCTTTTATTCCGGATTACCCACTTTCAACTTTCAAGGGAACTTTCAATAAAATAACACTTAACCAATTGGCATCCAACTCCTCCGGAATAAGAACTCCCGCGGGTAATGAACAAAAATGGAATGGGCGCAGCACAACATTGCAAAATAGCATCGACTATTTCAAAAATGATCCTCTTGAATCTGTACCGGGTTGGTATGAATCACCAAGTACATACAATTATAATTTGTTGGGAGCAATCATGGAAAAAGCAACAGGCAAATATTTCCCTGAGTTGCTAAAAGAGTACGTGATCGACTCGTTAGATTTAACAAACACAGAGATCGACAACCCATTTATGACAGTTCCCGGACGTACGGAATTTTTCGATTTCAACATGGTTTCGCAGGTTGTGAAAGCGGCTTTTGAGGATATGCGTTACCGTGCGCCTTCTGACGGGGTTCTTTCAAATGCCGAAGATCTGGTAAAATTTGGGAATGCAGTTCTGAATTCTGAAAAGATTTCAAACCAAATAAAGGAACGGTTATTTGTTCCCACAGAATTGTATGGAGATTTTCCCCCTTCCCAGGCAAATGGCTGGATTGTGCAGAAAAATAAATATGGCGAGTTTTATTATGGAAAAGTTGGAGGAGTTACCGGAGGGGGCGCAGTTTTATTGCTCATCCCCGATGAAAAACTTGTATTTGCTGTTACTATTAATTTGACATCAAACGAAGAAATCCCGGTTTTCACTTTGTTTGATTCTTTTTTGACAAAAATTGAAAACAAAGATCAAGAGGGGAAATTAACTGAATAAAATCTGTGAATCTGTGGCAATAATCAACCAAATATTTTTGCCATGTTGCTTTTATGAAAAAAGCGATTCGACAAATTCGCGCCTGTTGAAGATTTGCAGATGCTCCATTTTTTCACCAATCCCTATATATTTTACGGGAATTTTAAACTGATCTGAGATACCAATTACTACCCCACCTTTTGCAGTCCCGTCGAGTTTTGTAAGTGCCAGGGCAGTAACTTCGGTGGCCAACGTAAATTGTTTCGCCTGTTCAAAAGCATTTTGCCCCGTGGAACCGTCTAAAACCAATAAGACCTCGTGCGGTGCATTGGGAATAATTTTTTGCATCACCATCTTTATTTTCGACAACTCGTTCATCAGGTTTACTTTGTTGTGTAACCTTCCGGCGGTGTCAATAATAACGACATCTGCTTTTGATGCTTTTGCCGATGCAATTGTATCGAAAGCAACAGACGCGGGATCGGAGCCCATTTTTTGTTTAACAATCGGGACATCCACACGTTTTGCCCAAATTTCGAGCTGTTCGATAGCAGCAGCCCTGAAAGTATCGGCGGCTCCCAAAACAACTGATTTGCCTGCCAGCTTGAAATTATAAGCCAATTTCCCGATAGTTGTTGTTTTCCCAACACCGTTTACGCCAACTACCATTATAACATATGGTTCGCCGTTGGCTGGAAGATCGAAATCGGATACATCGGCTGAGTTATTTTCATCAAGGAGGGCAGTAATTTCTTCTTTCAGAATATTATTTAACTCGCTAACGCCCACATATTTATCACGTGCAACCCGGGCTTCGATACGTTCAATAATTTTTAGCGTGGTATCAACACCGACATCCGAAGAAATAAGAATTTCCTCCAGATTATCGAGCACTTCTTCGTCAACCTTTGATTTACCAACGACAGCTCGCCCGAGTTTTGAGAAAACATTTTCCTTAGTTTTGGCAAGACCTTCATCAAGGTTTTGCTTTTTTTTCTTGTCAAAAAATCCAAAAATTCCCATACCAAACTGATTTTCAGAAACTAAAATAGCAATATTTTGTTTCAATATTCTTAATCACAAAATAAAACAAAAAAAGCTTCCACCAATGATGAAAGCTTTTCCTGTTCTACGGAATATGTTTTGGTTAATTCACCATTATTTAGAGAAGTAACCTGCAACATCGTCGTTAGGAACAACTTCTTCTTTAAAAGTGAAAGCACCGGTTTTTGGTGATTTGGTCATTTTAATAACTTTTGCAAATCCTTTACCAGCACCTTTTTGTAGTGTTGCTACCGTTTTCTTTACTGCCATGACTTATACTATTTAATTTCTTTATGTACTGTTACTTTTTTCAAAATTGGGTTGTACTTCTTCAACTCCAAACGGTCGGGTGTATTTTTCCTGTTTTTGGTAGTAATATACCTTGAAGTACCTGGCACGCCACTGGTTTTGTGCTCAGTGCATTCCATAATAACCTGAATTCTATTGCCTTTACTTTTCTTAGCCATTTCTGCGGATTTTTAAATTTTTTCGATAAAACCTTTTTCCTGTGCATTTTTCAACGCAGCACTTACCCCATTTTTGTTAATGGTGCGCATACCCGCAGCCGAAACTGTTAACAAAACCCAGCGATCTTCGTTGGGCAAATAATACTTCTTTTTAAACAGGTTTACATCGAACTTTCTTTTGGTCCTTCTTTTTGAGTGAGAAACGTTGTTCCCAATCATTGCTTTCTTACCTGTTATTTGACAAACTCGTGACATTTCTATATTTTTCTTAATGTTCTAAATAAACGCCTTCTTTTAACGGAGTGCAAAGAAAATACTTTTTTATAAAATAATCAAGCAGATGCCTAAGTTTTTATATAAACAGTTAACAATTAATTATCAGCCTTTTTTCGAACTCGATTATTCCGCGAATAAACTGATTAATTAATACTTTCGCAAGCAAGTTTTACGAGAATGCTTTTTAACTCAACCACTTTTTTTGTATTTCTGTTTATCATTTTTGTTGTTTTCTGGAAAACATTCAAATATTCACAGCGTTTGGGCAATTTTGTATTGCTGGCCGGAAGCTATATTTTTTATGGTTGGTGGGACTGGCGATTTCTTATTCTGATTGTAATAAGTTCGTTTTCAGACTTTATTTTAGGAAATGAAATTTTTAAGTCGAATATAAAACAAAAAAGAAATCTGCTTCTGGCTGTTAGCCTGATAATTAATTTGGGCATGCTTTTCTTTTTTAAGTATTTCAATTTTTTTATTGATTCGTTCAGGACACTTTTTAGCACATTTGCCCCAACTGACGAATGGAGTACTTTAAATATTATTTTACCTGTGGGAATAAGTTTTTATACTTTTCAAACGCTCAGCTACACCATAGATATTTACAAAGGAAAAATCACGCCCACAAAATCGGCATTGACTTTTTTTACGTTTGTAGCATTTTTCCCCCAATTGGTTGCTGGTCCAATTGAACGTGCAGGCAACCTCATCCCCCAATTCGAAACAAAACGGAACTTTTCATTTTCGCAAGGAACATCGGGTTTGAAACTTATTTTATGGGGGCTTTTCAAAAAAATGGTTATTGCCGACCAACTGGCTGAAATTGTAAATGCCGTTTATTCTTCCCCCGAAAATTTTAACGGCTGGGGAATTGTGTTTGCCACATTTTTATTTGGTTTCCAGATTTACTGCGATTTTTCGGGATATTCCGACATTGCAATAGGTACAGCACGCTTGTTTGGCATTGAACTGATGACAAACTTTAGAACACCATATTTTTCAAATTCATTCCGTGAATTTTGGCACCGCTGGCACATTTCACTTTCCACCTGGTTTCGCGATTATCTTTATATTCCGTTGGGTGGGAACCGGGGTAAAATTCAAAAATGGGCAAGGAATATTATCGTCACTTTCACAATTTCAGGGTTGTGGCATGGCGCAAGTTTCACATTTTTGATTTGGGGTTTTCTTCATGGATTTTTATTGATTGCAGAACATTTCATTTCTCCGGTTTTCAGGATGAACAAAAAACTTAAAAACTTAGCAGGTTTTATACTCACTTTCCTTTTTGTAAACATTGCCTGGTTGTTTTTCAGGGCTGAAAGCTGGTATCATTTTACCGTTTTATTCGATAATATTTTTTCTCCTGAAACAACTGGGTTCGATTCATTTGTGGCATTAATTACTAATTCATCTCATTTAACAGCACCCGGGCGAATGCTACTTTTTGTGTTTCCTGTTTTTATTTTAATCGAAATCCTGATTGGGAAAAAGGAGTTTAACGACTTGTTGAGCAACTCACCAAAATATATCCGCTGGGGGTTTTATTATATAATCATACTTGCAATTTTGTTTTTTGGCGTGTTGAATTCCGCTCCACAGTTTATCTATTTTCAGTTTTAAATGAAAAAACTCACAAAACATATCATCCTTTTTATCCTTCCTTTTTTGATTGGAGTTGTATTACTTTTTTCCATCCCACTCAACAAAAAATTCAGCTACAATTTTGTAAAAGGGGAATGTGACAACAAAGCAAGCTGGATATACCAACGCATTTTTGAGGACGAAAGACAAATTGATATAGCATTTACAGGTGCATCGCAAACCAGTTGTGCAATCATTGACGAATACCTCGAAAAAGAGCTGACTAACAGTTTAGGAAAAAATATGAATGTGGCAAATTTAGGATATTGCCGTCGCGGAAGGGACATTCAATTTGTTATGCTAAAGGAGCTTTTCAAGCATAAAAAACCATCAATTTTAGTAATTGAAGTTGCTGAAGATGAACCCAAAAAAAGCCACCCTGTTTTCCCCTATTTGGCCGAAAAAAGTGATTTATGGGGGTCGTTTGTGTTTTTTAACCAAAGGTACTTTTCGAATATCTGGAAAGGAATTGCAGTTAGGTTTGAAT
>JBBQPP010000120.1:0-9020 GCA_038217255.1 Bacteroidales bacterium
CTTTCACTAAATTGAAAAATCCCTTTTTGCGATCTGAGCTGATCCCCCAGTTTACCGGGACGCTTTGATATCCCTCGTCAAATCCTTCGTCTTTCATTCTAAAATCGAAATATCCCCAGGATGCATACGCTTTTGTTGCAGCAACGAAATTATTTTCAGCTTGGTCAAAATCAAAATGATCATCCTCATTAAAAACGATTGGCATTGGTTTGTAAGATGGAAGCACCCTCACCTGCTGCACCATTTCTGTAATCCGCGATGGTTTGCTTACACCATTCCCATGTATTAAAATATAATCCGAAACCTGAACAACTTTATCAGGAGGTAACGTATTACCGTTAAAACTTGTCGCAACCAACAAAGCTGGAGCCTTTTTCTTAATTCTCAATATTAATTCATGAATCCGGTCATTTGAAATTATCTCGTGCTGATAGCTTTTATTGTTGCTTTCGTTTGCCACTTCAATAATTACATTAGTATAACCCTTTTCAAGAATCCAGTTGATGCTGTTATCGACTGCTGCAATTACCGCTTTTTGATCCTTTAACCGTTCATCCTGTCCGAAATAGAAAATTCCCAGGATTACCACCATCCCCAGTTTATCTGCCTCAACAATAATCCCGTCCATCCGTCTGGCAAAATCCGGACGCAAATCGCCGTTGGGTTCAAAAGCATTATTTTCCCACGGTTGCACGCGTGAATATCCCTCCGGACTCCCACCCTGAAAATTGAGTGTCATCGCGAGCAAACCATATTCTTTCCACCCGGGCATGGCGGCAATAAACTCATCGGTATTGCGATTGGCATCCCATTTACCATCTGGGTAATCCCATTTTGAAATGGTTTCGGGATTCAGGTCATCGAAAGTTCCCTGTACCATACGCGAATTGGGTAAAAGTCCTTCCACCGAATTGCCATTCCACACTCGCCCTTCGAAAGTTGGCTTTCCGTTGATATAAAACTTTTCGCCTTTTATTGAAACGTTTGTATTTTGACAAAATGCTTCATTTAAATTACTTAGAAGGAGCAGGAAAGATAACAGAGTAATAAAATTTGCCGTTTTCATGATTTGATGCAATTGTTAGGTTTAATAAATACGATTCAAATATACATTTTTGTATACATTATACAATTAGTTTTCAAATTATTTTGAAAACTATTAAATGAATGTAAAAAAGTTAAGGCCGCTATTACTAACGACCTTAACTTTCTATGAACATCGGGAAAAATAAATGGGTTTGTAAGTCATCCCTGGTTTCAACCAGGTAAAATTTTCATTTTGAATTTTTCAATATTTGATTTGAATTCAATATCCTTTCAAGAAATCCTTTTGTTTATTATTATGAACCAAAGGTAGCTGTATTTATTAATTTGATAACCGGCAGAAAACTGATATTTGGGGATAAAAGACTGATTTTTAGGTTCCAGATTACTTAAAGAATTAAGTAATAAATGAAAAGTACCAATAAGATTAATTTCATTATTAAAATAACACCCATAAATATAGTACGACACAGTTTATTTGAGCATTGATTTGTCAATTCCGTTAATCAACAACTCCCGTTTATTTGTGTCAAATTTCGAAAATCCACGATCGAAAATGGTGAATTCCCTTTTAATTGGAGCGCTTTTCTTTGCAACTATTTCAACCCCAGTAATGTCTTCGATCGTACTTTTTAACAATGATTCATTCATATCTCCTAATGGAATCGATGAAAACACGTCATCCTCCCCTGGTATATCAGCAACAAAACCATCCTTAAAATCAGTTACTCCCTGCGAATTTGCATATTTCAAAACAATAGGTTGAACTGCCCAGTTTTCAAAATCTTTGTAATCGTTTGGATTCTTATAGAAGTCTTCGGGTTTCAAGGTAATTGAAGCTGTATATTTCCCATATGTTGTGTCGCCAACTGTTGTAAGAGTCATGTAGGGTTTTAACCCTGTAATGGTTAATTCTGATGCTGAAGCCGTTCCTTTACCTGTAATAATATGAAGTTTGGTCAATCCCATTTTAAGTGTCACTGAATTTAAAAAATTTATCCCAAGCTGTGACTGGTTATTTTTACTAACCCAGTGTTCCTGATATTTATTGTTCCATTGGAATTTCACCAGGCTTTTTTCCCCATTTACTGCGTCAATTGGAGCCAGCGAACTGCAAAGGTGCTGGGCAGCATCTGTGGTTCCACCTGGATTGTAGCGCAAATCAAGCACCACATCTGTAACCTGGTTATCAACAAAATATTGAAGAGCATTATCTATGCTGCTGTTGTAATTACCAATATACTGAGCATAAAAAAGATACCCTATTTTATGCCCACCGTATTCAATAATATTTGTAAACTGCACCGGATCAAGATTAAGTTGAAGTGCATTCATGTTTAACGTTTGTGCATTCGAAATCCCTGAAGTTCCATATTGACCGAAAGAAATAGACAGGCTGGTGCTGTTTAATAAATCCATGTAGTTGGTTTCGGTTATATCTCCCCCATTCATATCGAAAATAAAATCACCACGCTTCAATCCTGCCTGAGCTGCCGGGGTGTTTGGATAAACAAATTCAACCAAAGCGAATAAACTGCCTGTAGGTGAACCTTGTTGATCCGTAAAACGTCCAAAAGTCAGTGACCATCCATACGATGTTTCTATACCTTCAAAACTGTCTTCCAATTTTTTTACATCATCGGTAATAAACGACCACTTGTCTTCATCGTTCAATAACTTTTTGAAATAAGCCTTAGTGTCGAATTCATAATTAATATCAATGCCAGGAACTGAAGCATACCAAAGGTAAATATCTTTCATTACTGCTTCAACAAACTCATTTACTTCAATTGTAGTTGCCGGTGCTTTTGGATTTATTTCTTCCGGATCAGGTTCGGGTACATCAGTGCAGCTAACTGTTAAAACCGACATTAGTATTGTCAGGAATAAAACCCTTTTCAATAAATTCAATATGTTTTCTGAATTATTCATTTTAATGATTTTAAGGAGCAAAATTAATTACTTTTTACTCTTATTCCTCTTTTGGGTACTCAATTCTGACGTGATAAATATTAATTAACTTATTGAGCAGCGTTTCTTTAATAATGTTAATATCATTAAAAGTTAAAACTGAGTTATCAAGTTGATTTAGCTTGATTTTATCATCTATCATTTTATGAATCAACTCTTTCAGATTCTCGTAAGTTTTGTCTTTCAAACTTCTTGATGCAGCCTCAATTCCATCAATGAGCATGACAACGGTAGCTTCTTTTGATTTAGGCAGCGGTCCGGGATATATGAATGGATCTTCAACAACAGTTTTATTACCGCTTTCCTGTCTTTGTTTTAGATAAAAATAATTTGCTTTTGTAGTACCATGGTGTGTTGCTATAAATTCAATTATTGGTTCGGGGAGTTTATATTTATGAGCCATTTTTACACCGTTTTTCACATGATCGATAACCAATTCGGCACTTTTTATGTAGCTCAAATCATCATGTGGATTCATCCCGGCGGCCTGGTTTTCAATAAAAAAGTTGGGCCTCGAAATTTTCCCAATGTCATGATAAAGCGCACCTGCCCTAACCAAAAACGGATTGCCCCCTATTTTCAGGATCACATCTTCAGCAAGATTGGCAATTTGCAAAGAGTGCTGAAATGTCCCGGGCGCTTCTTCGGCCAATTTCCTTAACAGCGGTTGATTACTGTCAGACAACTCAATTAAAGTGACATCGGAAACAAAACCAAATAATTTTTCAAAAATATAAACCATTGGATATACTACCATGATGAACAGACTGCTACCGGCAAACCATTTCATCATATTATAATTAAAGTTAAGGATAGAGCCTTCAAAAATCAGGTTCAACGCAGAATACACAAACCAGTAAGTAAACATCACCAGAAACATCGCTTTTACAATAAGTACCCTACGGTGCATTTTATTCAAACTGAAAACGGCAACTACGCCAGCAGAAAACTGCACCAATATGTATTCATAATTATTTGGGGCATAAAATCCAATAATTAATGTGATAACAAAAAGCATAAAAATGGCAGTTCTTGAATCATAGAAAGTACGCACAATGATTGGGAAAATTGCCAGTGGTACTAAATAAATATGCAGACTTGGAAAACTATTTACAAAATATGATACAGAAACCATACCTACCATAAACAGCATTAAAAAGGCAAGTTTCCGATGTTGTGTTAAAATATCGTGGCGGTATATGTAAATGAAAGCGAAAACAAGTCCAAGCATCGCCAGAATGAAAAACACTTTGCCAAGCGCACTCATATAAGACGCAAACCCTTTCCTATTTTCCTGTTTAAAACTTATTTTTAATGATTCCAACATCTGGTATTTTTGCATATCTACAATTTCGCCTTGAAGGATAATTCTCTCTCCAGCCTGCACCATTCCACGTGTTGGGGATAGTTTTGAAGTGTTTTCAGCAATTTCTTTATCTGTGGTAATTTTGTCGAATTCGAGATTTGCAGTTATATATTTTTCAGGTGAAATTAAACTCAACCACTCTTTTAAAGCCGGGTTTGATTTAATCTGTTCCTGAAGAATATCGTGAACCTTATTATACGCACTTTTTTCAGAATATAAATTGGCAACCTGAATGGATGTTACATTTGCACCAATCCGTTTTTTTATTTCATTTTTTCCATTCAGTTCATCGTATGATTCAACCGACCGTTGTAAAATTCCGGCCCGGTATATTTCTGTCAGATTCTTTTTGAACAAGTTGTATATTTTTATTTTATTCTGACTCATAGGCTCTTCTGAAACTTTCAAATCGCCAGACAATTTCAATAAGTTACTTTTAAGAAGGGTAGTATCGAACTGAAAATATGGGACTATCGATTTCATTATTTCCGCTTTTTCACTTGCAATTTCAGCATCCGATTTTAGAATGGCAAAATCAAAAGGTGCAACAAGGTTTTCATGTTGCCAGGGAAATCCTTTTTGATATTCGTATTTGAATTTGGGTTCGCCCGGTAAAACCAAAAAAAGCAAAACCGCAGTTACCCCAAACACCAATATCCAATAGAAAATTAGTGCATAACTATTTATTTTTTTTTCGAAATCATTCATAAATTAGTTGAATTAATATCATTTAAAATTAGAGACAATCTTCACAAGTTTACAACTTAAACATATAAAAACTAAATTTAGAAGTAAACTGAATTCCACTAACATATTTTTTTTCATAGTTTTGTGTAAACTAGTAAAAAAACATTTCTGTTTAAAAAATAAAATTAACAAATTATTTGAATGAACTACGGCATTTCAAACCTCAGTATTATACCAGTCAGAAAAGATCCATCGGAAAAAAGCGAAATGGTAACACAAATTTTGTTTGGCGAACATTTTGAAATACGGGAACAAATGGTGGGATGGACAAATGTTAAACTTGATTACGACGATTTTGAAGGCTGGGTTGATTCGAAAATGATTACTGAAATCCCTGAACGTACAGTAAATAAAATTGAAAAAAACCCAATTGCCGTTACTACAGATGTAATAACGATTGTTCCGGTTAATGTTGAACAAAGTATAATGCTTGTTGCCGGAAGTACCTTGCCTGGCTGGAGACCTTACCTTAAAAGGTTTTCGGTTGGTAAAGAAACTTACCCATCAACCGGTGAAGTGTGTTACGGACTAATTGAAAACCAGCGCGAAGTAGCCATTAAACAAGCATTAAAATATTTCAATGCTCCTTATTTATGGGGCGGTCGAACGCCTTTTGGTACCGATTGCAGCGGTTTTACACAAATTATTTATAAAATGATTGGGATAAAACTGCCCCGCGACGCCAGCGAACAGGTAAAAATAGGTACAGCCATGAGTTTTGTGGATGAATCGGAACCTGGTGATTTAGCTTTTTTTGACGATGATGAGGGAAAAATTGTACATGTTGGCATTATTTGGAAACGAAACAAAATTATTCATGCTTCGGGGAAAGTTCGTATTGACAACGTTGATCAGTTTGGCATTTTCAACATCGATACGCAACGATACACCCATAAAATGAGGGTAATGAAAAAAATAATCAGCCCAAATGGAAAGAATTAAACTTCTTATTTATGTTGTAATTGTAGTAGTTGCTTTGCTTTTAGTAATCAAATACTGGAAAATCGGTAGGGATAAATGAGTTTAAAGTTCAGTACTCAGAGATTCCATACTTATCTGTAAGGTTGGGATGGGAGGAAATACTTCGGGTTCAAAGATTATTCAATCTTTTTAAAAATGAGCCAGGTAAAATTACCCGGCTCATTTTTATTATATCGGAATTTTTAAATCAACTACAAGAATTTAAAACCCAAAGAAATCATGAAAGTCTGGTTTTTTCCGGCAATGGTGGGATCTGAGTAACAATCGCCCAATCCATTTTCCATTCTTGCATCAAGTGTTAAAAACAATACATCAATGCCCAAACCATACTGTATCCCGAAGTAATGATCTTTATAAAATGATTCATTGGCAAAAGTGCTGCCTGAAACTTCTTTTGAGGTAATACTGCTGAAAACCGGGCCTCCCAAAACATGAAAATTGACCGCTTTCCCTTTGATTAAGTTTATGCCCAGCAACATAGGTATGTCAACTGTATTAAAATCCAATGAAGATACGGTGTTGGCGGCAGAGTTTACATCTACACCCCTGCCACTGAAATAAACCTCAGGTTGAATAAATACCCTTGCCCCTCCAATTCGCCCAAAAGCACCAAAATGCGTTTTTACAACGGATTCAGCCGAATAATCACCTTTATCAAAACTTAGTTTCGAAAAGTTTACACCTCCTTTAACTCCCAAACCGAATTTAACCTGAGCAGATAAGGAAACAATAATTAGCAAACATACAACAGACAATAATAACTTTTTCATGGCTTTCAAATTTTATTACTCCCCAATAACGTTTGCACACAGCATAAAAGTATTTTTTGCGTAACATTTAAATTTGCCACATGGCTCAACTCAAATACTTCATAAAATCCTTCTGGTCCTGTATGATTTTAAAGGATCTGGGTAATTCGGGATTGTGCTGATGTATTTGCCAACCGGTAATAAAAACTTTTTGATGCTGAAATGTTTCTTTCAATTTAATAAGATAATTTTCCAGTTCCTCCTTGGGAATTGAGTTAATAAAAGCGGTAAAAACATAGTCAATTTTTACATGTACCAGTACTTTTGCCAAATCCTCAAAAGGCACATATTGACCCAGATAAATAACATTGTACCTATATTTTTGGGCAAGGTATGCGTAAAACAGCAAACTCATTTCGTGTAATTCACCTCCAGGTAAAAAGAAAAGTATGGTTGCCCCATTTCGATTATCAAATCCAAGTTTGTCAGTTTCCGCAATTAACTTCTGCCTCAAAATACTCGTAACATAATGCTCCTGTGCCGGAAAAATAGTGCCAACCTGCCAGTATGTGCCAATCCGCTCAAACAGCGCAAAAAACACTTTCGTCACCGCATCTTCAAATCCCTTTTTGGCAATTATTTCGTTGGTAAAATTGTAAAAACCAATGTTATCGAAATTCAACATATATAAAATCAACCGATCAACATAATCTGATTCGCTTGTTTTATTTTGCGTAATTTCCATTACCGAATTTTTAATTTTCTGGTCGTCAAATTTTGCAACCTTTGATATTTTAAAACCATTATTTACAAGAAGTGACACATTTAAAATCCTTCTCAAATCTGAGTCACTATAATATCTAATGTTTGTGTCTGTTCGATTTGGAACCAATAAATTATATCGTTTTTCCCAAATACGTATTGTGTGCGCTTTTACTCCCGACAATACCTCCAAATCCTTGATTGAATATCCTTCAGCTTTCATTATAATCAGATAATTTTATGTTCTGTTTTTACTAGAAATTCTAACAAAGAAAAAATGTTTTTGTTTAAACTTAAATGGTACAATTATAAACAAAATAATGAAAAGGAAAAATAGTTCTGTTCATTAACCTGATAATCCTTTAAAAAATTGATTTAATTTATTTTTAAGCTCACTTAATTATGGCATTTTTGCAGCAATAAAAAAGATTTCAAAATGAACATTACAAGAATTCTTTTTACAACTATTGTCTGTGTTTATGCACTTTTTGCAAGTGGACAGTCAAAATATGCAATTGTAATTCATGGTGGTGCCGGCGTTATGTCGGAAGAAAAAATGACAAATGAGCAACAAAATGAATACAAGGCTAAATTGAATGAAGCGCTCGAACTTGGCGACAAAATGTTAAAAGAAGGAGCTGAAGCAGTTGATGTTGTGGTAAGTGTAATAAATGTATTGGAAGATTCTCCACTTTTTAATGCCGGTAAAGGAGCAGTTTTTACTAACGACGAAAAAGTTGAACTGGATGCTTCGATTATGGAAGGAAAAACATTAAACGCTGGAGCTGTTGCTGGAGTTCAAGACATTAAAAACCCTATAAATGCTGCCCGCGAAGTTATGTACCATTCTGAACATGTTTTTTTAAGCGGAAAAGGAGCATCTGAATTTGCGAAAAAACAAGGATTGGAAATAGTTCCAAATAAATATTTCTATACCGATTCAAGATATGAATCATTGATGCAATTGAAAAAGCAGGAACGCGAACGGACACAAAAAGATAACACAGGAACGGTTGGTTGTGCTGTTCTCGACACTCATGGAAATTTATCTGCCGGAACTTCAACAGGAGGGATGACCAACAAAAAATACGGGAGGATTGGCGACGCCCCAATAATTGGCGCAGGAACTTATGCCAGCAATAAAACCTGTGCCGTTTCGTGCACCGGTCATGGCGAATATTACATACGTTTGGGATTTGCCCGCGATATTTCGGCCTTAATGGAATATAAAAACATGGACGTTTCAGAAGCTTGCCGAGAAGAAATCACAAAGCTGACCGAACTTGGTGGGACCGGCGGCGTTATTGCAATTGATGCCAAAGGAAATATTGCAATGGAATTTAATACAAGCGGAATGTTTCGGGGTTATATTAAATCGAACGGAGAAAAAGAAATCGCAA
>JBBQPP010000121.1:0-8947 GCA_038217255.1 Bacteroidales bacterium
AAAAAATACCTGTTTTATTATATACTAACTTTTCCAAGGATTAGAACTTTGGAAAAGTTAACAGGAAAATTTTTCTCCTATATTTTAGCTGAATGATGCGAATAGCTTTAATTTTGCACTTCAATTTTTAAAGGCAGAAAAAACAGGAAATAAAATGAAAAAAACTCGATCGAAAAAATGGCTGATTCTGCCGTTAGCTGCAATCATTACATACGGAATTACCCAACTTGCATATCGTTTTCCTTCTGTTACGGAAAAAGTTTATTCCCAATTTTTGTATCCGTTTATTGCCCGGATAATTTCCCCGTTCAGCAATATCCTCACATTTTCAATTGACGACATTTTTTATGTCCTATTGATTTTCACATTTCTCCTTCTGTTAATCCTATTGATTGCCAGAAAGATTTCGTTTGCAAAAGCTGGCAAAATCATGCTTAATATTTTAGCCGCAACTTATATCCTTTTCTATTTTTTGTGGGGGTTCAACTATTTTCGCGAAGATCTGAATACCCGACTTAAACTTGACAAATACGAACCCAACACAAAAGCTTTTCTTGCCCAACTTAAAAAACTTGTGGAAAACACAAATAAATCATGGGTTTCTTTTGATGACTGGAATGTTGAAGCGGTAGATCAAAGTATTGAGAAATCATACAAAACGCTTGCCCCGGCTTTAAAAATAAAATACCCCTCCGGAAAACGAGAACCAAAATCAATTACAGTGAGCAGATTTTTTGCGCAAGCCGGAATATCGGGTTATTATGGTCCGTTTTTTAACGAAGTCCATGTAAACAGCTACATTTTGCCAGTTGAATACCCGTTTATACTTGCCCATGAAAAAGCGCATCAATTTGGGATTACAAATGAAGCTGAAGCCAATTTTTATGCATGGTTGGTTTGCACCAAAAGCAATTCGAAACAATTGCAATATTCGGCTAACCTTCATGTGCTGCAATACTTTCTTTACCAGGGCTATCAATTGGAAGAATACCCCGCTATCATAGCAAAACTGGACAATAGAGTAAAAAAAGATTTGCAGAATATCAGGGAACACTGGATGAGTTTGCGAAATGAAAAAATTGATGAAGCAGCTTCAAAAGTGAACGATTTCTACCTGAAAACCAACAAAATAAAAGAGGGTGTAAAAGAATACAGCGGGGTTGTAAAATTTGTGATGGACTACACGTATGATTCGGGGTTTCAGAAAAAATGGGATTTGAACCGTAATTAATTTCTCTTAATTTTGATCAACTAAATCCGTTTACCATGAAACTCATTCCCATTTCTGCCGGAAATTTCCATTGCGATGGCGGCGCACTTTTCAGCGTTATCCCAAAAAAACTTTGGGGCAAAGTATATCCTTCCGATGAAAACAATTTCACAAAACTTGCATTGCGCTGCCTTTTGATTGACACAGGCCATCAAAAAATATTGATAGAAGCTGGGATTGGCAATCATTTTCCTGAAAAACACCTGCAAAACAACGGAGTTGAAAATGAAAATTGCCTTGAGGAATCGCTTCAAAAAAATGGATATTCGGTTGACGATATTACAGACATTTTTTTTACCCATTTGCATTGGGATCATTGCACGGGAGCCGTTAAAAACAGCAATGGAAAGTTGCTTCCTGTTTTTCCAAATGCAAATTACTGGTGCAGCAAATCACAGTGGGAACATTCAAAAATCTCCAATGCACGCGAAAAAGCGGCATATCACAGAGGTGTTTTAGATTTTCTTTTTAAAACGGGAAAACTAAATCTTGTGGAAAAAGAAGACGAACTTTTCCCAAATATTGCAGTGCGGTTTTTTGACGGCCACACGCCGGGACAAATGATCCCATTCATTCAATATATGGAAAAAACAATCGTTTACATGGCCGACCTTATACCTACAGCTGCTAACAGTCCTTTGCTGTGGCTGGCTGCATACGATTTGTACCCCGTAAAAGCGATGGAAGAAAAAGAAATGTTTTTGAAAGAAGCAGCAAAAAACAAGTACATTTTGTTCTTCGAACACGACTTTTACACCGAGTGTGCGACAGTTTTAATAACCGCAAAAGGGTTTACGGCAAACGCGAAGTTCGACTTGTCGGAAATGGTTTGATATTATCCTATATTTCTGTTTTTTTAGAAGCAAGGAATTTCTACTTTTATGCCCTCAATTTTACCAGAACAAAACGGATGAAGATTAACATCGATTCAAAAATATTCCCTGATTTCAAATCATTTGAAAACACCCTGCAAACATGGAGAACTAATAAAGAAACAATTGTTTTTACAAATGGGTGCTTCGACATTGTTCACCACGGACATGTTGACTCGTTGGTTAAATCGGCTGAAATGGGTACCAAGTTAATCGTGGGATTGAATTCAGATAAATCCGTAGAAATATTAAAAGGACGGAACCGACCAATTTTAAGTACGGAATCACGCGCCATTGTTTTAGCAGCCTTCTGTTTTGTTGATGCCGTAATTGTTTTTACTGAAGAAACACCCGCTGACTTGATTGCACTAATTCTGCCCGATATTTTGGTAAAAGGTAACCAATATAAAATCTATGAAATTGCTGGATCCGACACAGTGCTGGCACATGGGGGCAAAGTGGAAATGCTTGAACTGGTTGCCGGGATTTCAACAAGCGATATAATAGATAAGATAAAAACACTTGATTGATGGCACAAAACAAAAGCATTTATACCTGTCAAAATTGCGGCGTACAATCGCCAAAGTGGATTGGGAAATGCCCGTCGTGCAACGAATGGAACAGTTATATTGAAGAAATAATCAGCAAGAAACAAAGCTCGGGAAAATTAGCCGTTCAAATTTCAGGTAACCAGCCATTAACACTCGAAAATATAGAAACCCTTCAAAACAAAAGAATTTCAGTACCCATTGAAGAATTTAACCGTGTTTTGGGTGGAGGGATTGTTCCTGGCTCGTTAATACTTTTAGGTGGCGACCCCGGGATTGGCAAATCAACTCTGGCACTGCAACTGGCTCTTGCTCTGAAAGATCGAAAAATTTTATATACTTCAGGAGAAGAAAGTCTCCAGCAAATTAAACTCCGCGCCGAACGTTTAAAAACCGATAACAACAACTGCCTGTTTTTGAGTGAAACTTCACTTGAATTTTTAATTGCACACACCGAACAAATACAACCCGATTTACTGATTATTGATTCAATCCAAACTATTTCCATGGAAACTATTGAATCATCGCCAGGCTCAGTTTCGCAAGTAAGGGAATGTACTTCAGCAATTTTGAAATATGCAAAGAAAACTGGCGTTGCGGTAATTTTAATCGGACACATTACAAAAGAAGGCAGCCTCGCCGGTCCCAAAGTTCTGGAACACATGGTTGACGTGGTTTTACAATTTGAAGGCGACACAAATTATATGTACCGTATTTTACGTTCCAACAAAAACCGATTTGGATCGACCAATGAATTAGGGATTTTTGAAATGGAAAGCGATGGGTTACACGAAATCCTCAATCCATCGGAACAGCTCATTTCGAAAGTCAGCGACCATGTAAGCGGGACTGCAATTGCATCCACAATCGAAGGTTTGCGGCCTTTTCTGATCGAAATTCAGGCACTTGTAAGCACAGCAGCATACGGAACACCTCAGCGTTCTTCCACTGGTTTTGATTTGCGCAGGCTGAATATGTTGTTAGCTGTTCTTGAAAAAAGAGCTGGTTTTAAACTTATCCAAAAAGATGTTTTCCTAAACATTGCAGGAGGATTAAAAATTAGCGATCCAGCTACAGATTTAGCGGTAATTAGTTCGATACTTTCTTCTAATATCGATGTGGCAATCAACCACAAATATTGTTTTGCAGGCGAAGTTGGGTTGACCGGCGAGATACGAGCTGTGGGCCGGGTTGAACAACGCATTTCTGAAGCCGAAAAATTAGGGTTCAAAAGAATTTATATACCTGCACACAACAAAAGCTTCGATATCAAAAAATATAAAATCGAAATCGTAAAATCAGCACGGGTTGAAGAAGTATTCAAAAATATTTTTAATTGACTTTTTATTAAAATTCAATATAGATTTTTTTAACAATGATTTTTTGATTGGCCGCCCGACAATAACTAATTTGGCCAACTTATAATTAATATGAAAAGAATAGCAATCATACTGGCCCTGTTTTCCGTGTTTGTCTCATGCGATAATTCGATAATAAAAAAACCAGATCATCTTATCAGCGAAAAGCAAATGATCAACATGCTCTATGATATCCATTTAGCTGAAGCCACTTATAATCATATGCGCGGTGATTCAATAGTCAGGAAAAGCTCTTCAGCAAATTTTTATTATTCCGTTTTAGCGAAATATGAGGTTTCCGATTCGGTTTTCGAAAAGTCGTTTATATACTACGCCAGCATCCCAAAAAACTTTGAAAAAATGTACCGCGAGGTAATGAATAAACTAAGTGAAACCGAGCAAGGACTTTCAGGAAGGAAAAATGACATACTCGAATTTGAAACTCCCAGGTAGCAAATGGTGAGAAAAATTGCGGCTACATATATTTTTCCCATAAGCCAGCCTCCCATAAAAAATGGCATTTTAACATGTTTCGACGATGGAACAATCACTGAAATTAGCGGTAGTCATGAGAAATTTATTGAACAATCTGGACTTGAATTTTATAGTGGAGTTTTGGTTCCCGGATTTGTAAACACCCACTGTCACCTTGAACTTTCGAAATTAAAAGGGAAAATTGAAGAAAAAACCGGTATTGGTGGATTTATCGGCAAAATTAACACGTTACGGAACGAAGAACAGGAAAACACCGAAAAAGCAATCCAGGTTGCCGACCGTAAAATGTGGGCTGCCGGGATTGCTGCTGTTGGCGATATTTCAAATTCAACGTTGACTATCAAAACAAAAAAAAACAGTAAAATTTATTATCATACTTTTGTTGAATCTTTTGGCTTTCATCCTTCGCGGGCAGAACGTGCATTTGATTATGCAGAGTTTATTCAGTTTCAATTTAACGAAGTCGGGCTCACAACGGGTATTGTTCCTCATTCTCCCTATTCGGTTTCGAAACAACTTTTCAAAAAAATAAAAGAAAATGCATTGTTAAAAAAAAGCATTTTGACCATTCATAACCAGGAAAGTAAAAGTGAAAGTGAGTTTTTTAAAAGCGGAACCGGCGATATTGCAAACCATTTACAAAACAACCTCGGTATCGATATTTCGCATTGGAAACCTACTGACAAAAGTTCATTGGCTTCGATTCTTGAATATTTGCCCACAAAAAATCAGCTGCTTCTGGTACACAATACCTTTACAACAAAAGAAGATTTGTGTGAACTTAAAAAAATGCGTTCATCTGAAAATATATTTTTTGTGCTTTGCCCAAATTCCAATCTTTACATCGAAAACCAACTCCCTCCCGTTGCGCTTTTCCGGAGTAAAAATTTGAATATTTGTCTTGGAACTGATAGTTTGGCATCAAACTATGAACTTTCTATTCTGTCAGAAATGATAACCCTTCAAATGAACTTTCCTGATTTAAAATTGGATGAACTTTTAAACTGGGCTTGCTTAAATGGGGCGAAAGCGTTGCAAATTGAGGATAATTTTGGGAGTTTTGAGGTCGGTAAAAACCCGGGGATAAACCTGATTACGGGGATTGATTTTAAAAAAATGAGATTAACGGAAAATAGCAGGGTAAAACGATTAGGTTGAAACAGTTTCGAGTTCAAAGTTTAAAGTGTAAAAAAGTGGCTACATTTCTTTTTGATAAAATAATTTTTGGCCCTGTTAAAAGCAGGCGGTTGGGGGTTTCGCTTGGAATCAACCTACTTCCGACCAACGTAAAAGTTTGTTCGTTTGATTGTATCTACTGCGAATGTGGCAGGAATCCCAAAAAGTATAAAGAAAAAGTTGTTTTGCCTTCCCGAAAAGTAGTTCAGCAAAAACTGAAAGAAAAATTGGAGGAAATGAAAGCCGACAATCTGCTTCCAGATGTAATCACATTTGCCGGAAACGGGGAACCCACGCTGCACCCGGAGTTTGCGGGGATTATTGACGATACAATTGAACTAAGGAATCAACTGGCGCCAAATGCACGGATTGCAGTTCTTTCGAATGCTACAATGATCAATAAAAATGAAGTGTTTCAGGCATTATTGAAAATTGAGGATAACATTCAAAAACTCGATTCGGCCTTTGAAGAAACAATTAAAATAATCGATTGTCCAAATAAAAATTTCAACCTGCAAAAAACTGTTGATCAACTAACTTTATTTCAGGGAAAAGTTATCATTCAAACCCTTTTCATAAGAGGGAATTATAAGGGAGAAACAGTTGACAACACCACATATAAAGAAATTTCGGCGTGGATTGAATTGCTGAAAAAAATAAAACCTTCGCAGGTGATGATTTATACAATTGCCAGGGATACACCAATTGATACGCTGGAAAAAGTTTCACTTAGCGACATGAATGCGATTGCAAAAAGGCTGGAAAATGTTGGTCTCAAGGTGCAGGTTTCGGGTTAGAATATTGCGAAAATTTCGTAACGAAATTTTACAAACCCATAATCGACTGATTATATAACACTTATTAAATATTAATTTTACTTGTTTATTAAATTTTAATTACGTAATTTTCGTTACGAAAAAAACGTAATAAAATGAACCCATTTTTAATTTCAGGATATATAAGCTCCGACTATTTTTGCGACAGGGAAGAAGAAACCCGAAAAATGTTAAATTCAATACACAATTCGCGCAACATTACCCTAATTTCAGAACGTCGTTTAGGTAAAACCGGTTTATTAAAACACGTAGAAACACAGATTGAAAATGAAAATATTTTTATTTATATTGACCTTTATCCAACCCTACATTTACAGGATTTTATACTTCTTTTGTCAAATGAAGTATTAAAAAAACTTGAGCCTTTTACAGAAAAAGTAATAAAAAAAATTACAGGGTTTTTTGGTGTTTTAAGACCGAAATTTTCGTTTGATCCACAATCGGGCGTACCAAGTATTGAATTTTCGATTACAAACAAAAACGATGCAGACTTAACCGTTTCCATGTTGTTCGAATATATCAGGCAAGCTGGCAAAAAAATAACAGTTGCATTTGATGAATTTCAACAAATACTAAAATATCCCGAAAAAAATATGGAAGCCTTGCTGCGGACTGAAATCCAGAAAGATGCGACCACTTGTTTTATTTTTTGCGGAAGTCAGACTCATCTCTTGATTTCGATGTTCAACGATTATGCACGGCCATTTTATCAAAGCACCGAAATCCTGTTTCTGGGCAAAATTGATAAAGAGAAATATGCAAAGTTCATTTTAGCACACTTCAAAAAAAACAACACAAAAATCAGTATTCCTACCGCGAAATATATCTACGAATTAAACCTGGGGATTACTTATAATGTGCAATATATGTGCAACAAATTGTATTCAAATAATCCTGAAGAGGTTACTCCAGAAATGGCCACCAAGCTAATTCATGAAATTATTACCGAAAATGAAATTGTTTATTATAACTACCGGGAACTTGTAACCGAACTTCAATACAACATTTTAAAAGCCGTTGCAAAAGAAGAAGTTGTTGAAAAACCACTTTCCAACAGCTTCATCAAAAAATACAAACTTGGATCAACAAGCTCCATAAAATCGGGTATTGATACGCTTGTAAACAAGGGGATTCTAATTTACAACCAGAAATTGAGGGTAACCGATTTGTATTTTTCATTTTGGCTCAAAAAACAATTATAAAGTTGTGCGGTACCACTCCGAACTTTTGCCCAGCCAGCGCATTCCCATAACAAATCCTTTGAGTTTTAGCAAATCGTCACCTTCGAGCCAGGCGTAACAATCGTAAACTTTACCTGATTTGGGATCGTAAATCGTACCGCTTTCCCATTCTTTTTCTTTAGCATTGAATACAAAACCTTCCAAAATCTGCAGTCCTATCAACGAACGGTTTTGCAGTTTCACTTCAGGATTTTTATCGTCAACAGGTGGTTTCCCATTTACATATTTTTCAGGAATCATGTACACGATTGTACCAATATATTTCCCGTTTTTCTTCTCAACTTTGATTTTTGTGGTTTTTTCATCGTTCCACCAAATTCCTGAAATATTGTCGGCTTCCTGCGCAATGCCAGCAAAACAATAAATTCCAAGAAATAAAATGATAATCAGCTTTTTCATAATTGTAAGTTTAATTTTTTAGCGGATTAAATATATAAATTATTGGACATAAAAGGCCAATTATTAGCTTCCTTTTTGGATAGTTGATTTTCAGCTAAAAGCAAAATGATAAGATTCCAGCTCCTGAAATCAAGTGTTAAATTTTTTTAACTACCCTCCAACTTCGCGCTTCCTGCTTCCGTCTTCGGTCTTTTAAACTGTTTCCCTGAAATATTTTACTGTCCCAACTTTCAGTTCCATTGTTGCATCTTCGTCGCACACAATTATCCCGTTAGGGTGGTTTTGCAAAGCAGACAAGGTCCACATGTGGTTCATCCCTTCTTCAACCACTTTCTGCAGTGCCCGTGCCTTTTTATATCCGTTTACAATAATTACAACTTCACGGGAATCAAGAACAGTTTGCACGCCAACTGTGAGCGCCATTTTTGGAACTTTATTGATGTCGTTGTCGAAAAACCGGGAGTTAGCGATAATTGTATCATAATTCAAATTAACCAGCCGGGTGCGTGAATTTAATGACGACCCCGGCACATTGAACGCAATGTGACCATCGGCGCCCATTCCGCCAAGGAAAAGCTCAATACCTCCAAAAGACTTAATTTTTTCCTCAAAATCGGCACATTCTTTCGAGAGATCTGCTGCATTTCCATTTAGGATGTGGATATTTTTTTTGTCGATATCAATCTGGTCAAAAAAATTCACAAACATGAAACTATGATAACTTTCTGGATGATCCAGAGGAATTCCCACAT
>JBBQPP010000122.1:0-8941 GCA_038217255.1 Bacteroidales bacterium
GCAAGGAGCAGATGGTGTTTCCCCGTTTGTTCGCATTTGGATACTATGAATACCAATTTGACTTCGGTTGGGTCAACAATCTTCCGCCAAATACAAATTTCAAAAAGGAAATTGTTTGGAACGCCGGGCTTGAATACATGGTCTCTAAGAATTTTTCTTTGATGGGCAGCTACGACAACCGCTTTGGAGGTGGAGGCGGTTTAACCATAAGGTTCTAATCCCATGAATGAATATAAAAAAAATAGTCTTACCCTAACAGGGGCAGTGTCCCTGGGAACAGGCGTTATGATCGGTGCAGGTATTTTTGCCATACTTGGGCAAGTAGCTGAACTGGCAGGTAACTTGTTTCCTTATGCTTTTCTTGTGGGGGCTGTTATAGCAGGATTCAGCGCTTACTCCTACATTAAATTATCCAATGCCTATCCTTCTGCTGGTGGAATAGCTATGTATTTGAAAATGGCTTACGGTAAAGGAACATTCATGGCTTTTTCGGCACTCTTAATGGCATTTTCAATGGTCATTAACGAGAGCCTTGTTGCCCGCACGTTTGGAACCTATACCTTACAGCTTTTTGATGTTGGTCAAAATAGTATTTGGATACCCATATTGGGAGTAACACTGATTATTGGTGCATTTCTCGTCAACATATCAGGTAACAAATTTATTGAAAAATCTTCCCTTACCATGGCCATTATTAAAATTGGTGGTATTGCTATTTTTGCTATAGGTGGCTTATGGGTTGCCGGCTTTAATTTTGAAAAAGCTGTTCCTTCACCCGTGCCTAATAATTCAATCATAGACTTACTGAGTGCATTAGCCCTTTCCATTTTAGCCTATAAAGGTTTCACTACCATTACCAACAGTGGGGGTGAGATTGAAAAACCGAATAAAAATGTGGGTCGGGCCATCATTATCTCACTGGTTATTTGTACCGTGGTTTATTTGTTGGTAGCTTTTGCAGTCTCTGCCAATTTATCAATAGCTGAAATTATCAAAGCCAGGGACTTCTCACTTGCCGAAGCGGCCAGGCCAGCCTTTGGTAAGTACGGACTTTGGTTTACCGTAGGGATTGCCATTTTTGCTACAATTTCCGGAATAATCGCCAGCGTTTTTGCCGTATCCCGTATGACTGCCATGCTCACCGACATGAAATTAATACCTCATAGTCACTTTGGTATGCCAGGTAGCATCCAAAAACACATGTTAGTATATGTTGCTATAATTGCCATTGTATTGACTGTGTTTTTTGATCTGAGCCGGATAGCATCTTTAGGCGCCATTTTCTATTTAGTTGTGGATATCACCATTCAATGGGGAGTGTTAAAGCATTTGAGAAAGGAAATAAAGCCAAATATCTTCATCGTGGTTACATCTATTATTTTAGATGTGCTGGTGTTGGGTGCATTTATTTGGGTAAAAGTATCTTCCGATATTTTAGTTGTCATCGTTGCATTTGCATTGATGATCTTAATTTTTACCGGAGAGAATTGGTTTTTGAAACAAAATAGCAAACTATCAGATACATCCTGAAGTAAAGCAACACCATCCGGGCAGTTATTCCAAATGCGGAATGGATTTAGGGATGATGTCATTCCTTCTTTTCGAAAACATTACAATTTTGTCCACCTCATAAAAAATTCTGTATAAAACTACCAACAGGTGGAATGATACCAGACTGGTCGATAAACAATGTATGCATGTTGATTGCGACTGTGTTTGGTGCCGGCACGGGAAACTTGCTTATAACGATTAAATTAATTTTGAAACCAAAACCAGATGATTGCTGTGTATATTGCTCGTATGGTTCGGTAAAATTTCCTCCAGTTCAAAAGGACAATAAAGGCTGTTGATTTGCTCATTACTATCTATTATTTGTTAAACTTTTTATGGAATGCAGTATATTTTTCCTTATGCCTTTATTGGCAGTATCATAATATGACGTCTATATGTGTCTTGCAACTTTAACCAATCTTACCCAAATAGATTCACCTCCTCCTAAAATCCCACGGAGCAACAGGATTAGCCATTAACCATAATCCAATCTTCTTTTCTCTTGCCTTCTGTTCAAGTTTTGCCAGTTCCAGATCCTTGTTATATTTTTTATAATGCCAGGCTAATCCTTGCTTTAAAAGTTCCTTGGTTACGTTTATTTTTCCAACAATCACATAACCAAGTGTTCTGCCATATCTATCTTCTCCCGATTTGATAATTACAACCTCTTTATCAAAACAAAGTTCAGAAACTGCCAGTTTTGCTTTGTTGCCAAAATCCTGTTTAGATTCAGGACAGTCTATTCCTTCAAGCCTAATTTTATATCTGATCATTATCTTTCGTTAGAACTACAATCGTATCACCGTCTGTTAGTAGTCATTAAAAAAGCACTGCTCGTGGCCCACCCGGTATAATCTGAATTTTCAAAACGTGCTCTACATACTGAAAGTAATAGAAGAGTTCATGGTTTAATTCAAATCCATAATCTACGTTGTATTCGTATCCAACAATAGGTTCGAAAAATGAATTTCTCCGTCCCCCCATTGCATTATAATTCCATGCAGAAACATATTGGCGGTTCCAGTTTTCGTAATATTGCTGTGAACGATACATTGCCGGACTATTATGCAACAGATACCACGTTTCAAATCCTCCATCGAAAGTTTCCAGGTCATATTCTAAACTGTCTTCAACAATACTTTCCACATTGTTGCTTTTTACTTTAACCACCCCTTTTTGTGTTGAACAGCTTACAATAAAAAATATTATCCCCAACCAAAATATTACGTGTTTCATTTGTTTACTGTTTTAACTCTTACTTGTTTTGATACGAATTTTACAATAAAATTGTTTTTTAATCAAATAATTCCTCGATGCTTTGCCTCGGGGTTCCATATTTTCTCCCCTGATTTTCAGGGGAGATGTCAGTCTTTCGACTGACAGAGGGGTGAAATAAGGAAAATTCGATTTTCGGTTTTTTTGCTGAAATAAAGCTGGCGGAATACCCATTGGCTCTGCAACGAAGATAGTCAACTTTAAAGAATTTTCTTTATTAAAACACCTCTTCCCATGGCTCATTTCAAAGTGTTAAAACATTGATTGCGGACCCGATTAAATTCTTTCCGTTTTAAACTTGGGTCTCGGAAATCAAACCGCGCTGGTCGACAAATTTAATTGCGTTAGAAAATACCTGGGACAACATACATATAAAAGATTAATTTTAAGCCACCATAAAAACTTAAACATGGGTAATTTTGATTGACGACAGAACCAAAAATGGAGCAGGCAGATTTACTGGAGAGCTAATCCAGTTTGGTTCTAAAAAATTCCACGACTGGATTGCTGTTAAAAAGTATTTGATGGAAAATAAATAATTGAAACGATTTAACGTACAAAAAATTAATTTGGAAGAGGCTATTCATCTTTTTTTATGTTCTAAAACAGTTTACTCTGTTTATTCTTGTTTTTTACTACTGTAGTTGCCCTAAACAAACGAGCTAATCCTAAGACAGTAATTCCCGAATGGATTGGTTAAATTGATGGATAAAAATAATCAGCTAAACATGATACTAAACTGCATGTATAGCGAAGTTACCTGGATAAATTCACTCTCAATGTGCTACTACGGAGGCTGGGTAATCGAACCAACTATAAAAGGGATCCACCGCATCCGCGAAATTCCTGAACATGAAAGTTACATTCATTTAAAACTACCATCCAATTCTTCAAATGTCCCCCTTGCAAAGGGGGACGAGTAAAGCGGAGGGGGTAATGTTATTTCCATCCCGAAAAACGTTATAGATACCCCGAATATTGAAACCATTGTGCAGAAAAACGAAACAAAATCAATTCCTAAACAGCAATTATTATTTGAGTTTTAACAGAGGGGCTTTGCCCCTTTTTTTGGTCGTTTTATTTTCTTCCTTTTTTTATCAACAACTAATTTTTTAACTCCCCTTTGTAGTAAATTGTGTCCATATTTTAATAATATGTACCAAATGAAAAAAATTCTTCTTTTAACTTCATTTTTATTAGTTGTTAGCATTTGTAAAGGTCAGCTTTGGAGACAATTAACATCTGATTGTTTTCAGAATGTTTATTATTTAAGAATTCCCATTTCTCCAGATTCAATAATTTATAGTTATGGATCGTGTTCGATTATTTATTATGATAGTACTAATTATTTAATTAGCGCAAAACACGTTGTGCCTAATAACTTAGTTTTCAAAGATTCTATTGGAATTGAATTGTTCCAATCTGATCAATGGGAACATATAACTTTACAGCCTCATTATCATTTAAATGAAAATGTTGATATAGTAGTTTTTAAATTACCGTGGGAAGAACAGGTTAGTAATCTATATTTACATGAAGATATTATAAGAATAAGTAGTGATGCTTATATTTTAGGTTTTCCCAACCACATGAAAACTGCTCCGAAAAATCAAGAATTCAACAATGGTCTTCCTCTTCCTTTTGCAAAAAAAGGAGTAGTTTCAGGAATAATTACTGAGAATAATATAAGCTATTTCATTTTAGATATAATTGGGAATAAAGTCTATTCTGGAGGGCCATCTTTAAACTTCGATAACAAAAATAATAGATGGGCTGTTTTTGGAATTATATCACAACGAATACCAAATGCTTTAATTAAAAACGATTCCAATTACTATGAAACAGGATTTACAGCAACTGTAAATAGTCAGCATATTAAAGAAATTATAGAATCGATGAAATAACACACCACTCCAAATTCCACTAAAAAGTTATTAATCACACCCGAAACGAAACAAGGCCATTCCTTTCGATTTTCAATCTATTATCGCTATTTTCTTTGGTAGTTATTGCGTAAATAATTTTGCTAAATTGCGAAATCTTTAAACCTAACTTAATTCTCAATGCCAATCAGCTGGAACGAAATTAAAGACCGGGCACTTCTTTTTTCAAAAGAATGGGCAGATGAAACACGCGAACATGCCGAAGCCAAAACTTTCTGGGACCAATTCTTTCACATTTTCGATATCAGCCGACGTAAGCTGGCATCCTTCGAATTCCCTGTTAAAAAGCTGAACGAAGAATATGGTTTTATCGACCTTTTCTGGAAAGGAAATCTATTGGTTGAACATAAATCGAAAGGGAAAAATCTCGATAAAGCATACACTCAAGCACTCAACTATTTTAATGGTTTAAAAAACGAAGAGCTTCCAAAGTATGTTTTGGTTTCCGACTTCGAAAAATTCAGGCTTTACGACCTCGACGAACGTACAGAGGTTGAGTTTCATTTAAACGAATTACATAAAAATACACGTTTGTTCCGGTTCATGATTGGGCTCCCCAAAATTCAGGATTTAAAACCTGAAGACCCGATTAACCGAGATGCAGCCGAATTAATGGGCAAGTTGCACGACCAGTTAAAAGAAAATGGTTATACCGGCCATTCACTCGAAGTTTTCTTGGTACGCCTATTGTTTTGTTTGTTTGCCGACGATACCGGTATTTTCAATAAAGATAATTTTAAAGATTATCTGAAATATAGAACCAATGCCGATGGTAGCGATATGGGGCCAATCCTGGCAAATTTTTTTCAGGTACTCGATACTCCTCCTGAAAACAGGCAAAAAAACCTCGATGAAGATTTGGCACAATTCCCGTATGTAAACGGTAACCTTTTTGCCGAAACATTACGCATCCCTTCCTTTAACTCAAAAATGCGCGATATGTTAATTGCCGCTTGCGAGCTCGATTGGGCAAAAATATCGCCAGCTATATTTGGCTCCATGTTTCAAAGTGTTATGAAACCTGAGGAAAGAAGAAACCTGGGAGCCCATTACACTTCCGAGAAAAACATATTGAAACTTATCAAGCCATTATTTCTCGATGAACTTTGGGCAGAGTTTGAAAAAGTGAAAAGTAATACGAAACGCCTACAGCAATTCCACCACAAACTTTCAACACTTCATTTCCTTGACCCAGCATGTGGTTGTGGCAATTTCTTGGTAATAACCTACAGAGAATTAAGGTTGCTGGAGCTTGAAATACTTCGCGAGTTTTTTAAACACGGCGAACAGGTAACACAAATCGATGCTGTTATCTGGCTTAATGTCGACCAGTTTTATGGTATTGAATACGACGAATGGCCAAGCCGAATTGCAGAAGTTG
Source organism: Bacteroidales bacterium (assembly GCA_038217255.1). Taxonomy (GTDB): domain Bacteria; phylum Bacteroidota; class Bacteroidia; order Bacteroidales; family Prolixibacteraceae; genus Draconibacterium. The sequence goes on from JBBQPP010000122.1 coordinate 6,151, forward strand.
CCATGTGGTTGGTAGACCACCAAATGAATATGATTATAATGGAAGAATATGGACAATACTTTGCCCGTCTGCCATTAAAAAAATCGGCTAAAATTGTAAACGGCAACGCCCTGCGCATCAATTGGCAGGATGTTGTACCAAAAAAAAACTTAAGCTACATCTTGGGTAATCCGCCTTTCTATGGTTATTCTTATCAAACTAAGGAACAAAAAGAAGATATGGCTTTTATTTTTAAAGGGGTAAATGGAGCCGGAGTTCTCGATTATGTAACTGCATGGTATATTCGTGCAGCACAATACATACAGGGCACAAAAATTAAAGTGGCTTTCGTTTCCACTAACTCAATATCTCAAGGTGAACAACCCGGCATTCTTTGGAACGAACTTTATAATAAATACCACATTAAAATACATTTTGCGCACCAAACATTTAAGTGGAGTAACGAAGCCCGAGCGAAAGCCGCAGTGCATGTTGTTGTTATTGGTTTTGCTATATTTGATAATAAACATAAATCATTGTTTTGTTATGATAATATTGAGGGGGATCCCCATGATGTGAAAGTGAAAAATATTAATCCTTACTTGGTCGAAGGAAATGATATACTCATTCTTAAAAGAGGAAAACCAATTTCTAATGTTCCAGAAATGATGAAGGGTAGCCAACCTACAGATGGAGGTAATCTTTTATTAAGTGATGAAGAAAAAAACTATATTGTTGAAAAAGATCCAAATATTGCAAAATACATTAAACCTTTTATCAGTGCAAGGGAGTTTTTAAACAACAAAAATCGATGGTGTTTTTGGCTCAAAAATGTAAATCCGGAAATTATTAAAAACTCTTCTATTCTAAAGGAAAGAATTGAAAAGGTAAAACACTTCAGACTTGCGAGTACAAAATCTGCAACAAAAAAGTGGTCAGATTTCCCAACCTTGTTTACAGAGGATAGGCAACCAAATTCTGATTTCATTTTAATACCGCGACATTCATCAGAGAATAGAAAGTATATTCCATTCGGCTTTTTTTCAGATGAAAGTATCGTAGGAGATTCATGTTCTTCTATCCCTAATGCAACAAATATTCATTTCGGAATTATATCTTCACAAATGCACATGGTTTGGATAAAATATACTTGCGGGCGCATTAAAAGTGACTTTCGATATTCAAATACAATCGTTTACAACAACTATCCATGGCCAGAAAACCCAAACGATAAACAAAAACAACGGGTAGAAGATGCAGCGCAAAAAGTTTTAGATACCCGTGCTCAATTCCCGGACAGTAGCCTTGCCGATTTATACAACCCCATTACCATGCCCCCGGTTTTAGTAAAAGCTCACCAGGAACTCGACAAAGCTGTCGACCTTTGTTACCGCCCACAACCTTTTTTATCAGATACTGCTCGAATTGAATACCTTTTCGAATTATACGATAAATATATAAATCCATTAATTCCGGATAATAAGAAAAGGATTAAAAAATAAACAAACCATGACCTTAACACAAGCAAAACAGATTGATGCCATTTTGAGTTTACTGGTAAATGATGCTGAAATTGCAAATTTTGATTCTAATCTTTATCGGGAACATATTTATAAATATTTTAATATCCCTCTTGATGAAGCTGCATTTCTGATGAAAATCATGTTCTTTGATATTAAATACAACAATGACAATATTGTTAAGTCATACGGAGATGATGCTAAAACCATATCAAAAAATTACAATACTCAAAGATTTATAAATGATGGTGGGTGCGTTAAATGGTTTAATGAGCAGCTTGAAATTGAAAGAAAACGCCAGAAGTTGGAAGAATTGGAAAAAGAAAAATTGATAAATGATATTGCTGCTTTCAGACTTACCAAAAAGCAATTCATTATAACAATAAGTATAGCAATACTTGGACTTGTCTTATCTGTTGTTGGAATATTTATTCAGCTTTTTTAGCTAAAATTCTGACAAGACACCACACTTAAATAACCGCCAAAGATATTTGCGCCCGTCAGAACGGGGCAAGGCCATTCCCTTCGGGTTCGGTCAGCTTTTGTTTTCTATAATCTTAGCAGTTTCATTCACTGGTAACGTTTCTCTCCCTTTTTCTTTTAAGGGGGAGTACCCGAGGAACGAGGGTGAGGGGGTATGTTCCAGCCCAGCTAAACCTCCGCCAACCCAACTCATCTTCGAGTTTAAAAAAAATCATCTCAACCTAAAAATCAAACCATAAAAAAACCACCATGCAGTCCCGGCATGGTGGTTGGTGTAATAATAAAGCTGATGGACCTATTTTATATTTTCTGCTGCAAGTGCTATCCTGCCTGCTAAATCTAACAACCCCGCTTTTAGTTGTTTTTTTTCTTCAAGGCTAAACTCAATTTCTTTACCGTGATTGTTCTCTCTGTTCATTTTCTGGAAAAACCAACCGGCACTTTTTCCAAAATAATTTTTTGCAACTTTCGACCACGTTATGTCAAGTATTATTCCATAAAGCTGGCTTTTCATTGTGCCTGTTTTTCTTTTTACAATCCACTTAAATAACGGCCAAAGTTATTGATCGCTTTCGGGAACGCGCAAGGGTATCGATGGCGGCGGTAACTTTACTGCTCCTACTTTTTCGGTTTGCGTTGATCCCGAAACTAAATCACGTTGGAGAATTCACAATCAATAAAAAATCAAATAAAAGTGATAAGAAAATTGGTCTGGGGATTATTCCTGGGCTACCTTTACTAAATTTGTGTTTGAAACGAACTAAAATTTAATTTATCATGAAACCAGTACTACTTGCAAAAACCAGTAT
>JBBQPP010000123.1:0-8934 GCA_038217255.1 Bacteroidales bacterium
ATAAAGCTGCAGCGTCCAATCAATTAACCATCATTTACCAGCCTATGCCCGACAGAGCTTACCTTACGGCCTAGTTTGAGTCTATCCCGATGGAAGTAGTGGCTGCCCATCTACCTGAGTAGGCAACGAATCCGAGCTATAAAGGCACTATTGGGTCCCGGAAACAGTAAGTAGTTAAATCAATACTCCTTTTTTGTCCATTCCGTAGCCGCTACGGGATCTCCGCTTCGCACCGATTTCCGACAAAAATATCCAGCGTATGCTCGATGATATCCAAAAAAATCCTTAATTTGGTAACCGAAACCCCTGTGGACAAGGACGATTTAGACGCAATAGGGTAGCGGGAATTGCGTATATAGAATTGTTATGCACAATTTATAAAAAACACATCAATATGAAAATAAATCCATTCAGCCCAAATTCCCCTCTACCAACCCAGTATGCCGCATTAAAGCTGGTAACTGACTTGGTCAGACAAGCAAAGAAACAACCCCCTCGAAATAAATGGAATGCTTTGCTATCTGTTTTATAAGAAAATGAATTTAAAAAATACCCTGAACAGGGGATTTTTTTTTTTTTGAAAAGAATCAGGTGTCTTTAAAAAAAGAGAGTGGGCATCCCAAAGGGCTACACTTTCGTGGAATAAAAGGGCCATGTCAGGTTTTGAGACTTCTTGGAAGCGGAAAATATAAAAGGAGGTAAAACCGCATCAAGTTTACAAAATACTGCAATAGAGCGGGGAAAAACTGCGCTTATAAACGAGTTACCTGCAAGCCTAAAAAGACGACAGTGCATAAAATGAACGACATAACAAGACAACAAATGGGACAAAGAAACCATCAGACAGCCGACCCAAAAGCCAACGCTTCTGTATTTTTATTTTTTTCCACCGCACATTTTTTAAAAACAATTTTAGCCAACCGCACAAATGGCACATTTGGTTTTGCCCGACACACAAGTCAACCCTTCGCAAAACCAAAAGAGCCATTTTTTCGCCAACGCTTTATAAAAACATTTATCTTCAACTTCTAATTTTAAACATAACTCAAAAATGAAAAAAGCCATCGGCATTGACTTAGGAACGACCAACTCTGTTGTTGCTTTTAAAGACACAGCAGTAAAAATAATTCGCAATAAAGAGAACGAAGAACTCACCCGTTCATGTGTAGGATTGCGTAAGGGTGAAATTTTAGTTGGTAGAAACGCTTACCAACTTTTGACAGCCGACCCGATTAACACAATCCTTTCAGTAAAGAGATTGATGGGCGGAGCAATCAAAGACAAAATGGTGCAAGACATGATGCACAGCCCTTACTACAAATTTGGAATTACTTCTTTAAAAACTGGAACAGAGGATGCTGTTGCAGTTGTTCTAGGCGGCAAGCAATACACTCCCGAACAAATCAGTGCTGAGATTTTAAAGAAATTAAAGGAAGATGCAGAAGAAAAGCTGGGTGACGAAGTCACCCATGCAGTTATTACCGTTCCTGCATACTTCACAGAGAAACAAAAAAACGCAACAAGGGTTGCGGCAAATATTGCAGGACTAAAAGTTCAAAAACTTTTAGCAGAACCAACAGCAGCGGCAATCGCTTATGGAGTAGATAATTTAAAAGCAGGTGATTCAAAAACTGTAATGATCTATGATTTTGGAGGGGGAACATTTGACCTTTCAATCTTAAACATTGTTGACGGACAATATATGGAAGCTGGCACTGGTGGGGACAGATGGTTAGGTGGCGATGATTTAGATAGAAAGTTACAGGAAGTCGTCTTGGAAAAAGTTGCATCTCAATACAATATCAATGACATAAAGAGTTTAATTGAAAATCTATCAGACAAAAAGAGATTTCAATTTGAAGGACAAATGAGATTGCAATCTTTAGAAGCAAAAATTCAATTGAGTTCAACAAAATCCGCTTCCATAATTATTGACGGTTTACTTGAAGACGAAAACGGTGACTTAATTGATATTGATGTAACAATTACAAGAGAGGAATTTGAAAAGATTATAACGCCATATATTGACCGAAGCATTGACCTAATTGAAACACTTCTTAAAGAAGTAGGTTATGACATAACAATGATTGACAGTATTCTTTTAGTTGGCGGCACTTCATGTATTCCACTTGTGAAGCAAATGCTTTCTGAAAAATTCGGAGTAGGCAAAATAAAAGTTTCTGAAAAACCGATGCTTGCAATTGCAGAAGGCGCTGGAATTCTTTCGCAGCGGCTAGGGGATGAATATGAACCACCAATAGACGGTGAAACAGCTATTGGCGAAATTTCATACAGCACCAACCACAATTATTTTGTTGAGTTAAAAGATGAACATTTTCATAGAATTATTGAGAAACAAATGCCACTTCCGGCAAACAAACAGGAAGTTCTAAAAACGACTGTAAACAATCAGAAGGTTGTGAAAGTTGGAATTTATGCTGATGTTGAAGATGGGAAAAAAGAAATACAGATAATGGGTTTCTTCACCATTGAAGAAGATTTGCCTTTGGGAAGCGAAGTCGTTTTTGACATCACTTTAGGAATGGACGAAGTGTTTGAAATAAAGGTTTATCTAAAGAACAACAAAACTAAAAGCAAGAAAATTGTTTTGGGTAGAGGAAACAAAGATTCAAGAGCACTTGACTTTCTTTCAAGCTGCCTACAGAAAATGTTAGGGAATGATTTTTCCGAAAAGCAAAGAGATTTCTTTTTCAAATCAGCAAAAAGAGAAATTGAAAAAATAAATTCACTTGGCACTGAAAGCAATGATTCAGAAAAGTGGGAGGAAATTGGAACAAATGTGTTTTCTGCATTTGAACAAGCAGAAAGAGTTTCTGATGATATTGATGAAGATGAAATGGCAATAATTTTCGCTTCCATACTTCTTGGCGAGTATCCTGACTTGATAGGAAGCGAAGATGCAACAGCAATGAGAAGATATTTAGGAGATTCAAAAAATCAAGACGACCCATTGCTTAAAATTCAAGCCACTCAAAAACTAAAGGCATTAACAGACGAATATCCTGTATTGATTACTTTGTTCACTGTAAAAATGGCTTCTGATAAAGCAGTAAAAGTAAATCCTACAGACGGACATAGGTTATTGCAAATGCACGACCAAATTGTAAACCATTTCCGTAACAGACGAAAAGAAGAAGCATTCGCTTTGCTTGAAGAGGCAACAGATTTGAGAGATAAGTATGACGAAGGAGGAAGCGACATTAGTATTCACTTGAAAAAATGATGATGAACCATAATTGTCCAGTTTGCAATAAAGCAGGGTTGCCTGATTACAGAGCAATTCAAACAATTTGTCCGCAATGCAATTCGGACTTAAAACCTTTTTTGCTTTTACATTCCATTTCAAAACCAACATCAAACAAGGCAAACTTGTTTGCCTTGTTTGGGATGGCATTAATCACTTGTGTTTTAGTAATTCTATATTTCAATTCCATATCCGACAAGACACAAATTGCAAGTGAAAATTCAGAGACAATTTTTCAACTTCAAGATTCAATAAAAACACTTCAAACAACTTTTTCAAATTCACAGACAGTTCAATCTGAAATCAAATCCACCGAAAAAGAAATAGTGATTCAATATAAGGTAAAGAATGGCGACTACCCTTCAAAGATTGCACAGTTCTTTTACAATGATTGGAAAATGTATAAGAAGATTGAAGCAGACAACAACTTAACGCAACCCTACATTCTTAAAGTAGGACAAATTCTAACAATTAAACTCAAACAAGAATAATGGAAGTAGTAATTATTCTCATTATAGCTGGCATAATTGCCTATGTAATTTATCAGTCATTGCCAAATCCGAAGTTTCAAAAAGCGAGTTCGCTTTTTGATTCGGGCAATTTAGGTGAAGCAACAAAAATTCTAAATAACATTTTTGAAAAGCATCCTGATGCTCCTGCAAAACTTGCAGAATGCAAATTGAAGGAAGGACTCAATGCAAAACCCAAAAGCGACAATGAAGCGATAAAATATTTCAATGAAGTAATTGAAGTTAAAAAACGTCTGCCGAGCAATGCCTCAAAAGCCAAGTATGAAATAATTGAAGCAAAAGCATATTTTGAAATTGCAGTAATTCAGTTCAGCAATTCAATTTCTGTATCCAATGCTGAAACAAAAGTCAAGAACCTTAAGGACAATTTGCGTTTCATAGATACTGCAACAAAGTCAGGCATTGAAAGTGATTTTATAGCACTAAGAAAAAAGCATCTTTCAGAATTAGCAGAAATATATTTCCAGTTTGGAACTCAAAATGAAAAATCGGCAAAGCTGATTGAAGCAATTCAACAATATGCAACTGCAAAAGATTATTCAGTTCAATCTTCAAATTCAAAAATACTTTATAACGCCACCACAAGAACAGGAATTTGCAAATTGAAAAACAAGGAACACTTTGAGAAAACAATTTTAGAAGATGTTAACAAAGCACCGCTTGAATACAAAAGAGATTTTTTTTATCGGTATGCTAAAAAATTATTGCAGGACAAAGAATATTCCGAAGCAGAAAAAGTAATTGCAACGCATTTGAACTTTTCGTCTCCTGCAAATGACAAAATCAAAGAACTTCTAAAGAGCAAGCAAGTCAAAAGTGCTATCAAGAAAGTAAATGAGATTAACTACACGATAGAACAACTTTACGAAAATTCGTTTCCAGTTGAAGATGTGAAAACGCTTTATGAAACAATTGACAAACGAATTGAGGAAATTAAATCAGTTGTTCCAACTCTCTCTGATAGATTGCAAGCACTGAAACCCAGTTTGTTCAATAAATTACTTTCTCACTACATTTCGGCAGAACAATATGCCAGTGCAATAAACCTCATACAAAAATATGCCTCCTTTTGGGAAAGCCCTGAACTTCTAAAGAATCTGGGAATTTGTTGTTACGGTTTTGCGGCACAAGGAAACCTTACAGAAAAAAATCATCGCATCGTTACTTCAAATTGGCTCACTTCAGTTTTCTCCGACAAAGTAATTTTGAAATCATTGGAAGCAACCACATGGGATGACAACTACACTTTTACTCTTACTGATGCAATCGGCTCAAATTACGAACACCATAACGACATCCCTGAAAATGTAAATTATGATGATGTAAGTGATGCAAACATTTCAATCGGAGCAACACAGCGAGAATTGCTACAACAGTTTGAATCATTACTTCACAAAACAATTTCAGACCCCTTACTTGCTAAAGTTGTAAATGACTGTTACACGGAAGAAAAGGAAGCATTGGAAAAAATTGTTTCGGTAATAAACAAAGACATTCTTTTTGCAGCACCACACTTTGCAAAAACATATGGACTGAATGAAGAAATTATTAAGGAGTTAGACAACGACTATGTTGAATATTTAAACGAGGAGTCTTTGGAAGCCGGCATTTCATATTTAAAGAGTAACACAGACACTTATGTGAGGGAGTATGCAACTGCAAAGGAATCAGTTTCAAAAATGGTTTCAGCAATCAGGAATGAAAAACTAAACGACTTGAAAGCTGTTGTAGCCGACAGGAAAAAATCATTAATTGAAAAGTATGAAACAATAAATGATTCAGCAGAAGATTTGGTATTTAATGCTTTCACTTTAAAAATTGAGCAGAATGAAGAAAATGAAAATCTAATTCCCCTCATGGATGAATCCATTAGTTTCTTAAATCAAAACGAAAAACTAAAAGCCCAATGTTCCCAGTTCATTCGTGACTTTTGTGATTCAAACTGGAAGAAAAAACCAGCGGTAAAGCTTCTTGAACTTCTGATTAAGAGTATTAAGTATAATCCAAGCAATTACAGAGCAGCGAAGTCAATCACAATCCTTATCAATAATAATTTGATGGACATTGCAAATGATGCAACTACATCAGCATCTCAAATCTATTCTTTGATTGATGATGTGAAGAAAATAAAATCACCAGTGCTAAAGGATGCACTTAAAGAATTGCAAGTGTTGCGAAACAAAGTTTTGTCTTCAATGGGAGCAGAAGCTAGCAAAACAATTTTGCTTGGTTATAATCTCAATTCTAACGGTATGAAATTAAAAAAAGTGCTGGACACGATGCAAGCCCTAGCGGGAGGGTCTTCTACAAGTAGCATATTTGATTTACTTTAAACTCTATTTAGCAAACAACAATGAGCAATCCATACGAAATATTAAAAGTTAATCAAGACGCCAATAAAGGGGAAATAATGAAAGCCCAAATGTTAGCAATGAAAGAAAAAAAATATTCACTTCAAGAAATTGCCGTTGCTGTTCGACAGTTACTTGACCCTGCAAAAAGATTAGCGGCTGATTATATGTTCCCAACAAAAATAAAATCAAAGCGAATACAAAAGATAGTTGTTGAAATTCCAGTTGATGAAATTGACTTGAATGATATTGATGAAAATACTTTTGATTCTCTTAAATAAATTTACCCATGAAAGATTCAATGACAGAATTAGAAAACCTTATCGTTCTCAATCTTCAATCGGCAAATAATTTTAAAAATGAAGCTGAGAAAAAGGAAAATGAAAAACATGACCAACTTAAAGATATTTCTTTAGGCATAATTGACATACTTGATTCCTTTGAAAGAGTTGAAGAAGGATTGATTGAAAAAGGACTTGACAAGAACGAAGAAGCAAGCAAGACAATGAACCGATACAAAACCATTCAGAAAAAATTACTGAATCTTTTGCATAAATACGGGATAACAAAAATTGAATTTCCTGACAACAGATTGATTGTTGGTTTGTGTGAAGTAGTAGAAACAGAAGCAGACAACTCTCGGAAGAACGATGAAATAATTTCCGTTGTAAGAAGTGGATATATCAGAGGCAAAGAACTAATCAGAGCAGCGCAAATAATTGTAGTAAAAAACTAAATGGACAAAGTAGTTAAAATAATTCTTGCGATTCTTTTCTTTATTTGTTTGGCTGATTTGCCTTACGGCTACTATCAGATTGTGAGGTTTGCAGCTTTAGTTGGTTTTGCAATTCTTGCTTATCAGGCAAACGAAAGAGCAAGCAAAACTGAAATGATAATTTTTATTTGCCTTGCAATTTTGTTTCAGCCATTAATTAAAATTTCCTTGGGCAGAGAAGTTTGGAATGTTGTTGATGTAATTGTAGGGATTGGTTTGTTAGTTTCTATTTTCATAAAACCTAAAACAACCAATGAAAAATAAAATTCTTATTACGATTGCCGTTCTACTAATTGCACTTGTTTTTTGTGTAAGACATTTTTTCAAAGAAAAGTTTGAAGTATTCAAAACAGAAATTGCAAACTATGAATCAAGCCAATTGGAAAACTTCCGAAAAGAAAAAGAAAACAGGATTACGGCACTTTCAAACGGAGATAAAAAAATACTGCAACTCTTTACAGAACAATTTGACGAAAGCAAATCAATCACCGAAAGTGACACGACATTTTCTTTTCTGTATTTGAGTGGAGATGTGAAATATAAAACAGCATCATTCAAATACATTGACTGCCTCAATAACAAATGTGTTATTGACGAGCAGAATGAAACAGCACAAAAATTAATTGACGGAAAAGAAAAAGAACTTGAAAAGAAATACAGAGAGACCTTTTCAATTTGGTATCCGAAGTTGAAAGATGAAAAGCTATTGAAGAAAACAAATAAATCAGGTGAGTGCGGCAACTTTTTTCCAGACATGAATGAAATTTCCTTTGATAAAAATGTTTGGAATGATTTTGAAAAATTTATGATTGCTTATAATGCTGAAACGAGAGAGTCAAACATTCAGAACAAACAAGCAGAAAATGAATACGCTTCCAATGTTGCTTCAACAAAAAGCCAGTTGAGAAGCAGTGTGACGAATTACTTTGACGAAAAACTTGCGGACAGAAAATCTCAAATCATTTCATCGCAATCAGAAACTAAAACATACAACTCTACAGCACTTGGAGTAATAACTTACATAGTGAACAGAACAAGTTTTGACAAGCAAGCATTTCAGAATGTTGCTGATGATGCTTTTGAAGAACAATGGAAAAATAATTCTTTAAACACAGGTGCGACACCATATTCCTACTGTTACGGTGCAAGAAATTATTGTGAATATGGTTGCTCTAAGATTACAGTTCGGACAGGTGGTGCAGATGTTTTAGTAACAATAAAAGATAATAGCGGTGTTGTAGTTCGTCATGGCTACATTAACGGAGGTTACACATATTCATTCAATGTTCCAGACGGACAATATCAAGTGTTCTTCTATTCGGGGACAGGTTGGAATCCCAATAAAATTATGACAACAACTTATTGCGGAACTTTAAGAGGTGGATTTGTTTCGGGTGAAGATGTTACTAAAGATAATTACATAACGCTTTACAGTCAACAAATGACTTACGAATTGATTATGCAACAGAATGGTAATTTAAGCACGAAACCAAGTTCAAAGAACGAAGCATTTTGACACAATGAGGAAAAGCCCTGACACAAAAAACACACTCTTAAAAAACGCAGAAGCCAACGCAGAAGCAACTTTTTTAAGAGAGTATTTTTTCTTCCACCCAAGTAAAATTGTTTTAAAAAAATTTCCAACGCTTTAAAAAAAATAAAAATACCCAACGCACAGCCGACACTCAATGACAAGTAAACTCAACAACGACAATGGTTTCAGAGACACAGTGGACAGAAGGCCAGCAGGTAACAGGCGTTTGGCAAAAGTGGCGGTTCAGTGCTCCGCAGACACATTTGTGGTTAATCAAAGTTTGGTTCTCCGCATCAACATTTGTGGTAAAAATCGCCACCTTCGCCAAGCGCCAAACCGTTATAGCCAATGGTAAGACGACCGTAACAAAAACATGATGACCAGACATTTTAAAGGGAAGTATTCCGAAAATTCGACAGAGTAGGAAATTAAGGACATTAAAAAATAAATCATGACATTAAAAGAGCAATTGCTAAAAT
>JBBQPP010000124.1:0-8908 GCA_038217255.1 Bacteroidales bacterium
AGATATCTCCCAACAACCGGAGTGTTGACTTTCTACCCGGAAACAGGATTTACTTCAGATCCGATGCCTTTATTTTATACCTTATTCGAAACACTTACTGGATTAAGTGATAATGCAAAGGTGACGATTGACTATAATGAAAAATTACCCGTTGCCAATGATGACATTAGCTCAGGTAATTTACCCGGGAACATTGTTACAATAAATATATTGGCAAACGACAAGTTAAGCGATGGAAGTCAGGCACAAGGAAATAATTCTATTGTAAAGTTGATTGATCCTATTACGGGAAACCCAACAATTACACCAAATAAAGTAACGGTTGAAGGTGAAGGCGCGTGGACATATAATCCTAATACTGGTAATCTGATATTTAATCCTGAAACAGGCTTTCTAAATAATCCAACATCATTAGTTTATATACTAACGGAAACATTGACCGAATTAAGTGACGAAGCAACAGTCGAAATAGAATTTGAAATAGTAAACCACTCCCCTGTGGCCGGGAATGATATTTTTGTTTCCGGTGATTGCAAATTTATTATTCTTGATGTATTACAAAATGATTTCGACCCTGATGACGATAATTTAACCAAGCCTTTAATAATTTCTAATGTGAATGTTGGAACTATTACTGCAAATACAGATAGTACATTTACATATACTCCCGAACAAGGTTTTGAAGGAGTAGCAACATTTACCTACGAAATATGTGATATTAATGAATTTTCCGCACCGTTGTGCAGCCAGGCCACTGTGACAATAAATGTATTCATTGATACTGACTGTGATGGCATACCGGGAATGAATGATATAGACGATGACAATGATGGTATTTTAGACATTGATGAAGGTAATGGAATTACGGATACTGATGCTGATGGAATTCCTGACAGTTTTGATATTGATTCTGATAACGATGGAATAACTGACAATGTAGAATGGCAGACCGAAGATGAATATATTTTACCTGCCGGAACCGATTCAAACCTAAATGGAATGGATGATGCGTATGACCCCGATGCTAACGGAGCACATTATGAACCGATTGATACTGATTCTGACAACATTCCTGATTTCCTTGACCTTGACTCAGATAATGATAATATTCCTGATTTAAATGAAGGACATGATGCAAACTTTGATCTTATTGCCGATTTAATTCCAACCGGTATTGATTCTGACGGAGATGGGTTGGATAATATATATGATATAATAAATGGCTGGGTTAATCCTGTCAATCCTACAGGAAGCAATTCTCCGCTTCAGGATTACGACATGGACAATATCAGAGACTGGAGAGATATTGATGATGACAACAATGGTCATCCAACAACTGGCATCGATAATAAAATATCCACAAGTGAATGTGAAATACTGATTCCAAATATATTTTCACCAAATGGTGATGGAATCCAGGATTATTTCCGAATTCAGTGCATTGAGGAATATCCAAATGCAAAAATAGAAATTTATAACCGTTGGGGAAGTTTGGTTTTCAATTTGGAACACTATGGAAATACAGAAGTGTGGGAAAATAAAGATGCATGGTGGGATGGAAATTCGAACAACAATCTGCAATTTGGCAAAGAAAAACTTCCTTCCGCTACTTATTTCTATATACTTTATTTAAATAACGGTTCTGCTCCACAGAATGGTTTTGTATTCCTGAGCAAGTAACTAATATTTAAAAAGAAAAATAATGAAATTCAAATTAAATATAAGTAAGGCACTAGTAGTTATACTGTTCATGTTTTCGGTAAATTTAGCTCAAGGTCAACAGGATCCAATGTTTACCCAATATAATTTCAATACACAAATCTTTAACCCGGCTTATGCAGGAACCTGGAAAAGTTTGGGTTTTATGGTTTTGGGACGTCATCAATGGGTTGGAATGGCAGGTGCACCTCAAACCTATACTTTTTCAATGCAATCAAATACCAGAAATAATAAGGTTGGATTGGGATTAAATTTGGTAAGTGATAAAATAGGAATGGAAAAGCGATTAAGTTTGTTTGGGGATTATTCATATGGATTTCAAGTCAATGAAAATTCGTTATTAAGACTTGGTTTAAAGATTGGTGTTTCAAGTTATCAGAATAATCTTTCTGAATATATTCAATATCCCGGCGAACGTGATCCAACCATACAAGGAGACATTGACAATCATTACATGCCTAATTTTGGTGTTGGAGCTTTTTTACTATCCGACAATTATTACATTGGTTTTTCAATCCCAAAAATTCTTGAAAATACAATAAAAAACAATTATAGTAATTTGACGCAAAATGAAATTCTTCAATTATTCTTTATTGCGGGATACGTTTTTAATTTATCGGAATATTTACAATTCAAACCAACATTTTTAACCAAAGCTGCGGCAGGAGAGCCTGTACAATTTGACTTTACAGCAAATTTTCTGTTGGGAGAAAAAGTTTGGTTAGGTGCAATGTATCGCACGGGTGATGCTTTTGGGTTAATTGCTCAATGGATTTTTGATAAAAAACTTAGAATTGGTTATAGTTTTGATTTTACAACTTCTGAATTGCAAAACTTTAATAATGGAACGCATGAAGTAATGGTTTCATACGAAATTGGTGTAAGAAGAAAGTGGAGCAAACCACGGATGTTTTGATGTATATGTACACATTTTATTACTAATTCTAAAAAATGAGTATTGATTTGAAGGTTGCAAAAGATTAATTTGAAAAAACTTGGAATGAAAAATATTGGCATTTTTATATTTCTTATTTTATTATCAACAGTAGTTGTTGCGCAAAAAGAACACACAATTTTTGATGATGTAAATTTCAAAATAGAACCTGTTAATATTATTAATACTGTTGAAAGCGACATTTCGCCCGTATTCGTTAACGATTCAATTTATTTTTCAGGAGTTTCAGAAAAATATTTTAATAACTCCCGAAGAGAAAAAAGAAATATGGATTTCTATAATATTTATTCAGCATCCATAAATGAAAAAGGGATAATTACTTCTTCCCGATCATTAGTTCCAGGTTTGGGAAATGAATTCCATGAAGGACCTGCCGATTTTTGCGAAGCAACAGGCGAATTGTTCGTTACAGTTAGCAATACTAAAGATTTCGATGAAATTCAAAAAATGGTGCCTGTTGAAAATATTCGTTTTCACCTGGTTATAAAAAAGAGAATTGACGGGATATGGCAAACTGTTGAAGAATTACCTTTTAATGATAATAGATTTCATTTTGCACATCCTGCAATTAGTATTACGGGTGACACACTGGTTTTTTCAAGCGACTTAAAACCTAATTACGGGAATTCCGATCTTTTTATGTCGATTAGAGAAAATAAAGAATGGTCGTCACCGGTAAATTTGGGGAATGAAATAAATACTTCCGGAAGCGAATTGTTTCCGACATTTATTTCTGGCGACATTTTATCTTTTGCATCAAATGGCAGAACAAAAAAATATGGAGGATTAGACATTTATTATTCTCATTTTCCTGAATTGAATGAAGTTGAGATCGCTGATAGTATTATAAACAGTCCGTTTGATGATTTTGGATTGATAATCCACAAAAATAGGAATGTTGGTTATTTCTCATCCAACCGGAATGAAAAAATGAGTGATGATATCTACCAGGTTGACATGATTAAACTGTACAAAATATTCAATGGAAAGATTATTGATTCTGATACAAATTTACCAATTGCCAATGCAGAAATAATTTTAAATAGTTGCAATGGTGAAATTATTAATCAACTATATTCTGACAGTATTGGAAATTTTTCTTTTGAGATAATGAAAAAGGATTGTGCACAGATTGAAATAATAAAAGACGGTTATGAAAATATTTTAAGGAATATTTCAGGTCTTGATAATTTAGAATTCAGCCTTAAATTAAAGCAATTTTACGAGATTTTAGTTCTGAATGCAGAAGACAGTTATCCCGTTGACAGTGTATCAATTTCGTATAATGATGAAATTAATACGAATACAAACAGTCAGGGAATTGCCACATTAACACCTCCACTTCCGGCTGATTGTGAGTTTATTATAAAGAAAAATGGATATCTGAATCAAATACTTACACCTAAGAAACTGGAAGGTAATGGTGTAACAAGGGATACCGTCAGTTTTTATAAAAAGAAACTAAAAACAGTATTTTTCCTCCGTAATATTAATGCTGATTCCAGTGAACTGAAAATCATCCAGGAAACAGGACCGGTTTTCGACCAAATAATAAAAATTTTGATACTTAATCCCGACATAAAAGTTGAACTTGGCTGGCATACGGATTCGAGGGGTGATGATTTTGAAAATAAAAGGTTGTCGCAAAATCGTGCCGCCTTTGCTATTGATTACATTGTAAATAACGGAATTGAGAAAAGCAGAATTATTGGTGTTGGATATGGAGAATCACAATTATTAAATCGTTGTAAAAACGGTGTCCAATGTTCGGAGGAAGAACACAAAGAAAATCGCAGAATTGAATTGAAAATTATTGGATTTATAAAACTCTGATGAAATTATTCTTTTTGTTTTTGGTTCAGTTATGGAAATATTCGATTTTGCACTTTGCACATGTTATTCAGCAAATCAATCCCGAAAAGCTTGGAAACAAATGGATTTCAAAACTCGTGATTTTAAAAAGTTTTGAAACATATTTAAATATTCTTAATCCACCTGAACCGAAATTTGGAGTAATTGTTAAAACATAAAGGACTAATCAAATTGCTTTGAAAAAAGCATTTATACATTTGATTTTAAGCAATCTAAAAAATATTATTGACATGATTATTGACGTTCACACTCACATTAACAATTACCACGAAGACAGAGTAATTTCACTTGAAGATAGTCTGAACCATCTTTCGAATACCATGTTGGAAAACAAGGTTGATTATGCTTTGGTATTATCATCCTATAAAGTTAACAAACACAGACCAAGCACAAAGCAAGTGGTAGAAGCGATTAGCGGTCGGGAAAATCTTGGGGTAGTTTCAGGGATTAGTTATTTGAATTACAATCACAGAGATATTAGGGAGATTAGCGAATACCTGGAGATTGGCCTCATAAAAGGATTAAAATTTTATCCCGGTTATGAACCATTTTATCCCAACGATACAAGACTTAAAGTTATGTACGAAATGGCCATTGAGTATGATGTTCCAGTGATGTTCCATTCCGGAGACACCTATGCTCCACTGGGAAAAGTAAAGTATTCGCATCCGCTACAAATAGATGATCTTGCTGTTGATTATCCTGATTTAAAGATAGTTATATGTCACCTCGGCAATCCCTGGATTAAAGATTGTATGGAAGTGGCTTATAAAAATAAAAACGTGTATGCCGATATTTCCGGATTAGTACTTGGTGAATTTTCTGATAAGTTTGAACGTTATATGAAAAAAGAAATTGAAGAAATGATTACATTCGCTGGTGACCCTAAATATTTATTATATGGAACCGATTGGCCAATTTCTAATATGAAATCATATTTAAGACTTATGGATCAGCTAGAACTAACGGACGACAAAAAGGAACTAATTCTTTGGAAAAACGCGGCCAAGTTGTTCAAAATTGATGTTGACAAATTTTGAGCTGGGTTTAATTATTAACGTATGAAAAACAGAAGATCATTTATTAAAAAAGCGGCTGCAGGCTTAACTTTGGCAGGATTGCTACCTTTGTCGAAAAACGCAATGGCAGGAGAAGTTAAAATTTCAAGCGCGCTGGTTCACCATGTTTTTTTCTGGTTGAAAGAACCAAAAAATGAAACGCACAAAAAGCAGTTGGTTGCAGCATTGAACGAATTGCTGAAAGTAAAAACCATCAGGTTGAGCCACATTGGTTTCCCCGCTGGTACCGAAAGTCGCGACGTTGTTGACCATTCCTATTCGGTTTCGTATATGGTAATGTTTGATAACCAAGCTGATCAGGATGCATATCAAATTGATCCGATTCATCTTAAATTTGTGGAAGAAAACTCAAATTTATGGAATAAAGTAGTGGTTTACGATTCGTTGGATTGAGGAAGACGGGAGACGGATGACCGAAGACGGAAGCGCAGAGGATCGAAGAGGAACGTGGGAAGTCCGATGATGGAAAAAGGTCAGGAGAAAGAAGAAGTTGCCGGGTTGTCTTGGTTATCGGGTTGGAGGATGTCAAAAAACATGATGAGAAGTTTAAACTATTTTCAACTATGAAAACATGACAACAACGATAACAACGAATCAACATATTACTTTGAAAGTTCTGCATCAGTAAATTCTAATTTTCCACCTTTCTGCAGATCTTCATGTTTTATGACTGGCCCAATTTCTTTTCCGTTCAGCTTAACTTTTGAAAATACATTACTACTTTTTCCCGGTTCTGTAGCAAGAACAAACTTTCCACCGGGATAATATTTTTTGTCAAGGTTGAAAGTTACTTTTTCAAAAATCGGGGATGAAAGTTGGTATTCGTTGCTCCCTGGGCAAACCGGATAAAAACCAGCAGCACTGAATACATACCATGCCGACATTTGTCCTGCATCATCATTGCCTGAAATTCCCCCTGCTCCCAATCCGTATTCTGTTTTCAGCAGGTTTTTCACAGTTTTTTGTGTTTTTTCCCAATCTCCAATAAAATTAAACAGGTATGGAATCTGATGACATGGTTCATTTCCATGCCAATATTCCTGGTTGTCAACCATTTGATTTAACTTCTCCTGAAATATTTTTTTTCCTCCCATCAATTCCATCAGGCCTGCAACATCATGAGGAACATAAAATGTATAATGTTTTGGGCTGCCTTCGGTTATGTATGATAAATGTTCATTTTCGTTGAATTCATCTGTAAATGTGCCATCGGCAAATCGGCCACAAACCCAACCTTTGCTTTCATCAAAAACATTGGCATAATTATAAGCCCTTGCTGAAAGCTCTTTGAAGTCGTATTCCTTCCCAAGTTTTCGCGCGACCTGAGCCACTGCCCAGTCATCGTATGCATATTCGATTGTTCGCGAAACCTGCTCACGTTTGTGAAAGGCATAATCAACTTCATCTTCGAGCGGAATGTACCCCAACTGAAGATAGCTTGTCAATGCCCGACGACCTTTCCCATCAATATAATCCTCAATTTTATCGGGGGTTTCAAAGGCGTTTTTCCTCATGTATGAATAGGCTTTTTCAAGGTCAAAATCAAAACCTTTCATTGCTGCATCGGCAATTATTGCTGAACCGTGATCGCCAATCATGGCCGATGTATAACTGTTCCACATCGGGAAAATGGGCAACCAGTCGCCTTGTTCTGCTTTTACGATCAGTGATTTAACCATATCGTTGTATTGCTGTGGTGCAATAATACTCAGAAGTGGCATTTGAGCACGGTAAATATCCCAGTTCGACATATCGTCGTAATAATCAAAACCTTCTGCCTTATGGATCAGCGTATCGTCGGCAAATCCGGGGTATTCGCCATTTACATCGCTAAACAGCCGGGGGTGGAAAAGGCTATGATACATTGCAGTGTAAAATTTGGTATAATCATCTTCGGTGCCACCTTCAACATCAATCCGTCCCAAAATTTCGTTCCAGTCATTTTCAAGGTCAGTTTTTGCTTTATTGAAATCCCAGCCCGGAATTTCAGCATCCAAATTTTTCTGTGCATTTTCGATACTTGTAAACGACGTGCCAATTTTCATTGAGATAACCACATCCGATTTTAAATCGAAAGAAACGTATGCACCAATTTTTTCTTTGTCTTTTTGTTCGGTAGTGTTATGGTTGAAATCCATGCCGGCATAAGTTCCGTATTTGGTAAATTTTTTGCTGAATTTGGCCAGAAAATGACCAGAAAATCCAGCGGGTTTTCCCGTACCATTGTAAATCCTTCGAACAGGATTATATCCATAAATCACTTGATTTTCAACATCTATTTTAATATAACCTTCACTATCTGCATTATTTACATCGATAATTATTGTCGGATTTGTTGCATCCAGATACGAGAATTTAAAGAACCCGCAGCGTTTTGTGGCAGTTAACTCGGTCATCAGGCTTATTTCGGGGAAAATCGTTGATGCATAAGCTGGCGATAAAGTTTCGCGATCTATTAAATAGTATATATTTCTTTGGTCGGGCAAAAACCTAAAATCATCGGAAACATTGGTCGGGAATACTGTAAAAGAACCATAATCCTGCGTACAGGATCCATTGAGCCAATGCGTTGCCCTGAATCCTTGTATTGAAGTAGAACCAAAATAAAATGGCGCTATACATTTTGTTTGGGTTGACTGGGTTTGCGGAGTCCACTGAGTCATTCCTAATGGCGCAGTTACGGCAGGAATGGTTTGACCATTGTTCACCCTGTCGCCCGGACGATTTTTTACCGACTCGGTGTTTGCCAAAGCCGTTCCTATAAATGGATCGACAAATTGGACATAGTTTCTGGCCTCTTTATGATTGCACGAAAATAATGCAAAACATAAAAACACTGACAATCCGAAATTTCGATTTAGTTTCATAAACTTAGAGTTTAGTAAAAGAATAAATATGCCATTAAAATAGCGGCAATAATCCCGGTAAAATCAGCTATTAAACCGCAAACCACGGCATAACGTGTGTTTTTTATGCCGACAGCCCCAAAATATACAGCCAGTACATAAAACGTTGTATCGGTAGCTCCCTGGACTGTACTGACCACGCGCCCCACAAACGAATCTGCCCCATAGGTATTCATGGCATCCACCATCATCCCCCGTGCGCCGCTTCCGCTCAATGGTTTCATTAAAGCAGTTGGCAATGCTGGTGTAAAATCCGCATTGATTCCTGCCTGTTGAAACAACCAGGTAAAACCTGTAACCAACCAATCCAGCGCTCCCGAAGCACGAAAAACACCAATAGCAACCAGAATTGCAATCAGATATGGAATTATTTTAAC
>JBBQPP010000125.1:0-8877 GCA_038217255.1 Bacteroidales bacterium
GGGCGCTCAAATTTTATAATGTCCCCTGCATAATGATTAACCGCATTTTTCAATTTTTCTTTGCCCAAATATTTCACAGCCGGATAAAAACCCAGTTCTTTTTCTTCGAAATGTATTCCGTCGTTTGATTTCCAAAGTATACCTCCTCCTTTTTCAATTAATCCATGATTATCTGTAGTCAGCAAACAAAACTTACCTTCGTACAAAAAGGCATAACCGTCCTCAACTGCCTGGTTGTTATCGGTTACGGGGAAAGGCAACTGTACATAAGGACCTTCCAGATTCTCTGCAATAGCTAATCCCATCTTTCCTCCCTGCGATTTAAAATACAGAAAAAAGCCACCATCAGGATGCTGAAGAAAAGCAGGATTATTGACTCCACTGGTTGCCTGATAATTCCAGTATTTTGGATTTTTAGGTGGTGAAAGTATTTTACCATCGATTCCAACCCTTTGCCACGGTCCAAATAAACTTTTTGAGATGGCCATTCCAATATGCTGATTTGCAGGATGCGGGGGCTGACTGCCATTGTTGTTGCCTATAAAAAGCAGAACATACTGGTCGCCAACCTTTTGAATTAGAGGATTGTGTACTGAAGCTTTGTCCCATGTATCTTTATTTGTTCCTTTTAAAGCGACATCCGAAAAATGGAAGGGTCCTTCAGGTGTATCACCAACATAATGGGCAATTTCGCTTTGCAAACGCCATCCCGGTTCAACAGTATTTCCCGGCCAGCGCGCAACAAACAGGTGGGTTTTGCCATCGTCTCCAATAATTGGAGAAGTACCCCAAATTGTATATCCCGGCTCCTCCACTGCAATACCAATATATTGCCAGCAATCGGCAAAGGTTTTTTGAATAACCGTGTTATTTTCTTGTCCCGATGCATGTAGCAAAACAAAGTGTACAAGAAAAATAAATGTTACCGTTTTTAACCAAGAATTATTTAAACTTGTATTAATAGCCATAAATTCCTTTTTCTCGTGTCAATTTAAAATCGATTTCACCTGTTTCCAGGGATATTCTCCATCGTTTTTCTGTGGTTTGCCGGGAGTGCTTCTGCCTTCTTCGATGTATTTTTTCAGTAATGATTTTAATTCGGTTACCACCTCCGGGTGTTGTTCATAAACATTGGATTGTTCTGCTGGATCCAATTTTAAATTATACAGTTGAATAGGTGGCAATCCAATGGTATCTTTCCCGGGGCGCGGAAAACTCCAGCCGCCTGAACCGGCAGCCATCAATAGTTTCCATCCGTCTTTTCTGATAGTAAAACTTCCGTTAATCGAATGACTTACCGTGGCTTCTCTTATTATTTTGTTGTAGTCGGGATTTAACAATACCGGAAGCAAGTTGTAGCTGTCTTCGGCTTCATTGTCGGCCAGTTGATACCCCATAATATTGGCAAATGTGGCCATAAAATCGGTCAGACAGATGGTTTGTGGCACTACGTGTTTCTCCGTTATTTTTGCCGGCCATTTGACTATGCACGGAATACGGTGTCCCCCATCAAACAAGTCTGCCTTGTAACCGCGGAAAATATAACTGGGATTGTGGCCTTTGCTCTTTAACGTCTCAAAATCTGCCCACGGAGAACAACCGTTGTCAGAGGTAAATACCACCAATGTATTATCTTCTTCCCCACTTTGTTTGATGGCGTTCAGCACCTGCCCCACTTCAAAATCGACCATCATTACATAGTCTGCATACGTATTTAATCCTGATTTACCGAGAAATTGATTTGAAGGTAAAATGGGTGTATGCGGCGCGGGCATCGGGAAATAGACAAAATAAGGTTGTTTGGAAGGAGCATTTTCCCCGATATATTTTACCACTCTGCGGGTGAGATTGGCGAGGCAATCGCGATGGTCGAAATCGCTGCCCGTAGGCCCCTTTCTCCAATAGGAACCGTCAGATCCTTCCTCACCCACCTTAATATTATTTCCTACTGTAATTCGGTCGGGAACCGAAGTGGGTATGTCATTTTCAATATAAACGTAAGGCGGCATGTCGAGTGAACCGCTGAAACCGTAAAAATAGTCGAACCCCCTGGTTATAGGACCGTTGCTAACCGGTAAGGTATAATCGATACTGTCCGTGCTTTTGCTAATGTTGGTCCAGTCCCAGCCCAAATGCCATTTACCGAAACCGGCCGTTTTATATCCGCGGCTTTTCAACATGCTGGCCATGGTTGTTCTTTCCGGGGCGATCAGCGCCTTTGAATAACCGCTCAAAACCCCTTGTTTCAGCGGCGAACGCCAGTTGTAACGTCCGGTTAAAATACCGTAACGTGTGGGGGTACAAACGGCAGAACTGGAATGAGCATCTGTGAAAATAACTCCAGCTTCAGCAATATGGTCAATATTTGGTGTGTGTATTTTACTGTTTTCATTTAGGCACGAAACATCTCCGTAGCCCAAATCATCAGCAAGAATAAAAATAATGTTGGGAAATTTCTGTTCAGACCCTTTGGCAAAAAGTGTGGTCTGAAACACAACATTTAAAAGCAACAACAGATAAAGCTTTGTTTTCATCCTATAAATTTTTAATTTTTCTGCCTCGATTCACCAAAATACTTGTTCAGAATATATTCGGGTTGCCAGTTGTCGGGTTTTTGCTTCAGTTTTGTGTAATCGTAATCCATAGGTTGAAATTGCGAGGGATTATAGTTCATTGTGTCGTTGGTTTCAACCGCCCATTTTTGCATTAATTCCATCATTTCATCAACTCTTGTTTTTTGTTCAGGCAATGCTGCCAGGTTATTTATCTCTAACGGATCACTTTTTAGATTATATAACTGGGTATAGTTTATTTGAGGATATCGGATGATTTTCCATTCATCGGTTCGCACCGCCCGCACTGTATTTCGATAAGCGGTGAAAAGTGAATTGCGGACACCCGTTTTTTCGCCCTTTATAACCGGCATCAAATCTTTCCCGTCGATTTCTTTTGGGGCAGGTAAATTGCTGGCAGCGCAAAGTGTTGGAAATAAATCATATAAATAAACCAATGCATCATTCACTTTTTCTTTTGGGATTCCGGGTCCTGAAATAATTACAGGAACTTTCATTGAGTGTTCGTATAAATTTTGCTTTCCAAGCAAACCATGACTTCCAATTGCCAAACCATTGTCGGCAGCATAAACAATGATCGTGTTTTCATGCAAGCCCTGCTTTTTAAGAGTTTCAATAATTTCTCCCACTTTGTCGTCCAAATGCGAAATCAGTGCGTAATAATCAGCAATTGAAGCCTGAATAATTTCGGGTGTGCGTGGCCAAGGTGCAAGATTTTCGTCCCTTATTGTAAGTTCATCGAAAGCAAATGGATGGAGTTTTTTAAAATTTCCGGGGAGAGGAACCGATTCATCTGGGTACATGCCAATATAATCGGGGCGCGGCGAACGAGGATCATGTGGCGCTGTAAAAGCAACGTAGCAGAAAAAGGGTTTGTCCCTTTTCCCGCCGGCATATTCATTTAAAAATCCCATAGCCGCTTCGCCAAAAATATCGGTGGAATATCCTTTGGATTGAGGCTCACCCAATTTTCCATCAGCGCCCATGTCGCGGGCAGGAACATTAAAGTGATCGCACATTCCGCCCAAAAACACATTTTTACCTTGTTGAAAAGTAGCCTCGAAAGCTGCTTTCTCATTGTGCCATTTGCCAGTTCCAAAAGTTACATAGCCATATTCCGAAAAATATCGCGGCATAGTTTGCACCCCAATCAATCTGTCGTACACATGGAACAAACTTTTTCCGCTCATCAACATTGCCCGGCTTGGGGCGCAAATTGCACCATGATGCCCGCCCATGACATAGCTGTTTGAAAAACGTACACCTTTTTCTGCAAGCTTGTCGATATTTGGAGTTTTAATATAGGTGTTACCTGAACAACCAAGTGCATCCGCACGTTGATCATCGGCAAAAAGAAAGAGGATATTTGGTTTGTTTTGTGCAAAGGCAATATTCAAACTAAAAAATAGGGTTAAGAAGATTGCCGTAATAAATATAGTTTTAGGTTTCATGATTATGATTTTACTACAAACGTATTAAACGAATTAGCCGGCAATTCAGGGTTTATCATTTTTTCATTGATTTCAATATTGATTTTTGCGGGTGCCGAAGTTTCGTTTTGCACAACGCAAACCACCGAATTATCTGGGTTTACAAAAGCAAGCAAATTATTAAAACTACCCGAAGTTTTAATTCGTTTTGCACCGGGTTGAACAAAATGGCTCACATGTTTCAGCAGGTAATATTCGTGGTTAAACTGAAATGAATTTGTTTCAGGATCGACTGTAACAAGCGAGTTTTGCTGCCAACCCCACCTACTGAAACCGCCTTTATCGAGCGAAATATTCCAATATAAATAAGCATTTGCACCATTGTCGAGATAATGTTTCATTAAAGTCCACGCATAACGGCAATATTCCCAGTCGTTTTTGCCGTTTCCACATTCCTGTTCAGTTTGATACAATTGCAAATCAGGATATCTTTTGTGGATGCCGGGAATCGCCTCTTTTCCTGCCCACTGAAAACCAACGCCTTTCACAAATTTACCCGCATCCGGGTCGTTCATTATAGTGTCAACCAATGCTTTATTGGGGCGTTCCATTGTCCCAAAGAAAAGTTCAACCCCCAGTTTTTCCATTGCCGGTCCAAGATACTTACCGATAAATTCAGCCAAACCAGCGGCAGTCCATGTGCAACTTGGGAAAATCTGGCACGAGTTGAATTCGTTTTGCGGCATTACCATCCCGATTTCAATTCCTTCGTTTTTATATGCTTCAATAAATTTTGAAAAATAAAGTGCATAGGCATCAAAATATTCTTTTTCCTGAATGAACATGTTTGTACCTTCTTTTCCTTGTTTGTCAGCAGGAAGATGATTACGAAACTGCTCTGCCAAACCTTCCGGGGGAACGGCGCAGGCGTAATGTTTATTCCATTTCATCCAGGCGGGAGGACTCCAAGGCGATGCCCAGAGTTTGATATTTGAATTGTAATTTTTTACTTCTTTGATAAATGGAATCAAAGTTTCCTTGTCATTTTCAATGCTGAAATTCTTCATTTCAAAATCGCCTTCGGATTCATCGAAAGAGTACCAGTCGCGCGAAAAATCGTTTGCGCCCACTGGCATCCGACAAATGGTAAAGTTTGCGCCAACATTCGGCGAAAAAAGCTCAGCAAAAATCTTTGCACGATCTTCATTAATTAAACGATTTAACGAAGTCCAGCCCAATTCGTTAAAGCAGGCGCCAAAACCTTGGATTGTTTGTTCAGTTTGGGAAACGTCAATTACAACGTCAGCCGTAGCTGATGAACTTTGTGTTTTTAGGCCTTCCAATATTGACCATGGCTGACTTTCTGTTGTCGAAACCCATTCTACCTTTTGGGAACAGGCGCTAAAAGTTAAATAAAGCGTTAGAAGAAACATTCCTTTTATTAAATGCCGTTTTTCCATTTTTATAAGAATTTATTCAAAGTTAATATTATTGGTTTTTATTATTGTTTGATTTTCAATTGAAAGCGAAGAAAACGGAACAGGCTGATCCTGTGGTCGGACTTGCTTTTGATTGATTTCTCCAAACAGACTCCAGTTTCTGGTGCTGCCCGATTCAGGTTCTTCTGCTCTTAAATCATAGCGGGTAAAATCGATTACCATTTCAGGCGAATTTTTCTCCCAATCACGCAATATCGCCAACCGAAAAGCTTTATTCATAAACCACTGGATTTCCATATTGGCATCGGAACCACCAATTCCTGAACCTTTTTCAACAAAACGATAATCAAAGGAATTCTCTTTATAATGATCTCTCCAAATCAGTCCAAATTCACCCTGGGTTATCAATTTAACATCGGGCCATCGTTTTCTTATTTCACTGAGCCACTCCGTCAATCCGGAAACATCAATCGGAAGACTTAATTCCCAGCAGTTGGTGACCCATGCAAAATTATTCAGTTCAAATCCTTTATCGAAATGAATGGCTGTTGTGTGCATCATTTCTTTCAGGCCAATTTCCGGTCCGTATTTCCCAAGTGTTTCTATCGGCCCCACTCCCATCCTGCTGTTAAATCCACCTGCAAAACCTTCTCTTCTTCCTGCGAGAAAATCCACTGTCCAACCATCCA
This sequence comes from Bacteroidales bacterium, assembly GCA_038217255.1. GTDB lineage: Bacteria > Bacteroidota > Bacteroidia > Bacteroidales > Prolixibacteraceae > Draconibacterium. Next base: position 6,132 of record JBBQPP010000125.1, read on the forward strand.
GATTTACACAATCTATGAAATCGTCAGCATTTTGGGCAGGTTTGCAAAAATGTTCTTTCGATGGATAAAATGGATAACAAACCGATCCTTCCCCATCCTGATTGTCAATGGCATATTGACTCCAGATATTTCCCTGACATACGTGAATATTTTCCTTTTCAGCCAGATATTGTTGATTTTTTGAAGACAGAAAACCAGCGACTACACTGTTTGGGCGGTAACCATCTCCAACCAAATCTGATACTTTTGCCAATCCTTCATGTAAATCTTTGTTTACCTGTTCGGTTGAATTGTATGCGTTGGCGAAATAAGCCCCTGGAATAAAAGTAATTTCATCGCCATATTTAAAATGATAACCAACAACAAGCTCCCGAATTTTGGTATAGTTGAAAGTGGTGTCGTGCAAAGCCAGCCAACTAAAAGCCCAGGTCATTTTTGCTCCCGGAAATCCTTTTTCAAAGGCATTTCTGAACTCGATTAATTTCGATGGGGTATGCAAACTTCGCTCATCTTCTCCTTTGTTCTCAAATCTTGAAACCTCAATTTGATTTACTCTAATTACACAGTTAAAGGTCAGAAAACGGTTACTCATCAATGAAATTGCGGGCTCTTTCGATTTTTCATTTTTGCAGGAAAATAAAGACAGCAATAAAACAAACATCAAAAGAAAAGGTAACTTGAAAGTATTCATATTTATCAGTTTAATTCATTGTTTTTATCCCTTTAACGGTCTTTGGTTCAAGCTGATGTAAATCAAAAATAACGATTTCGTTTGTCCCTTTTTTCAGCCAGGGCGCAGGGCAATAGAGTTGAAATTGCGGACCAATATTCCAGTATCGACCAAGGTTGTGACCATTTACCCAAACCACTCCTTTTTGCCAATTGGTCATGTCAATGTAAGTATCCCCCAAATTTGCCAATTCAAATTCGCCTTTGAAAAAGTTGCCGGGATGAGTGGAGTTTGTAGTCGAAAAATTCAGCGTTTTCAGGTATTCCGCATCAAATGGAAGCGTAAAAATATCCCAATTCATCAGTGTCATTCCGTTCAGCGAAACGCGGTCGGTAATCCCTTTGCGGTCGATCATGTATTCCGCAAAATTCAGTCGCCCCATTCCTTCCACTAAAATATCGAGTTGGGGATTTTCCGTTTTTGATTCGGGCAATTCGATGATATTTTCAGCTTTTGCGCGGTCGAGCTTACCGACATATTTTCCATCGACAAAAACTGTAGCATAATCATGCAGTTCTGTAATCCGCAATTTGCCTTTTTTGTGCCCAATCAGTTTTGTTCTATACAAAATAAACCCACCCTTTTGCCCGAACATTTCCATTGGCTTGGGCTGTGGCGAATTGATTGCTTCAGGCAAATTATCCCATACTGCGGCAGTTTCGTTTAAACTGATTTCAGGAATTTCAATCACCGGCATCGGAGCCGGAACATAGGGCAATTTTTGATTGGCTGGCAGGTAATTTGCTAATATTTTGCGCATTTCATAATACTTTGGGGTTGCCTGCCCCATTTCGTTGATAGGGGCATCGTAATCGTAACTTGTAACATCAGGCTGATATTGATCGTGGGCAAAAGCATTTGCGCCGGCCCAGTATCCGAAGTTTGTCCCACCATGAATGACATAAAAGTTAAACGATTTTTTGTTATCCATCAGCCATTTAACATCCTTCTTTAATTCCCCAACATCTGGCCGATGCCACTTTTCGCCCCAGTGCGTGAGCCAGCCGGGATACAACTCGCTGCAAAAGGACGGCACATTTGGATTGGCTAAAGTTGCCTGTTCAAAATGTTTTGCATTTGTGCCGGGATCAAGTCCGATAGCTGCATCGGGCAATGAACCTGCTTCGAGCATATAAGGTGTAGCTCCGTCAGAAGTGTAAAACGGAACTTCGATACAACATTTTTTCCAAACCGCAGGAAGCCATTTCATGTATTCACGGTCGTTTCCATAACTTCCATATTCATTTTCAATCTGAACCATCAAAATTGGGCCACCTTTTGTAACCTGCAAATCTTTTACCTGAATGGCCAGTGATTTTATGTAACGTTCAGCAGCGGCAGTATAACGCGGATCCATGCACCGCACTTTTATGTCGGGAATTGCCAGCAAATACGACGGTATCCCACCAAAATCCCACTCTGCACAAACATAAGGGCCGGGACGCAAAATCAGGAACATTCCCTCGTTCTGAACCAATTTTATAAAATCGGCAATGTTGTGGTTTCCAGTTTGGAAATCGAAAACACCCTGTTCAACTTCGTGATAGTTCCAGAAAATATACGCTGCTATTGTATTGCAACCCATCGCTTTTGCCATTTGGATGCGGTGTTTCCAATATTCTACCGGAACGCGGGCAGGATGAATTTCCCCCGAAATTATCTGGAAAGGCTTTCCATCGAGCAGAAACTCAGTTTTTGAAAGGGTGAAGGAATGTTTTTCGTTTTGGCTAAACAAATCAATGTTCAACATTGCAACTATTATAAATGATAAAATCAGTCTATTCATATTTTATTTTCTTAAATATTTCAGCTTTTAAAGTTATGTAGTTATTCAAAATTTGCAGTGTGAAATTCCAACAAAGACTTTTTTGATTTAATTTTTTTCATTTATCAAAACCATAAAATTTTTGCTTTATTGACTGACATTCAAAATTACCGGCCCAATCAATCCTGATTGAATTGAGCCAAGATACCGTGTCGGAATGGAAGTATAATTATTGGCCAGTGTATTGTATA
>JBBQPP010000126.1:0-8870 GCA_038217255.1 Bacteroidales bacterium
TCCGGTAGGGGTTTTGGTCGAAGGAGAATTTACGTCGGTATTTCAAAACCGCATGATTGAAAACCTTGGAATTAATATTGCTGATTTTCAAACCAAAAGTAAGCCAACAAAAATGGTATTTATTGCTGATGCAGGTTTAATCGCAAACAAAGTAAATTATGCACAGCAACCACCCCAAATTCAGGAATTGGGTTACGACAGGGTTTCGAATCAAACATTTGGGAACAAAGAGTTTTTGTTGAATACGATATTTTATCTGAACGATGAAGCCGGAATTATGCAATTACGCAGTCGTACTGTACAATTAAGGTTGCTCGATAAAGTAAAGTTGCGCGAAGAAAAAGGCTTTTGGCAGTGGTTAAATGTAATTGCCCCATTGGTGTTGGTTTTGTTGTTTGGGGTGGGTTATAATATCATACGCAGGTATCGTTATTCCCGTTGATAACTGGCTGAAAAAATCAAACTTTTCAGCATACCGATATATAATTAAAGTTTGTATATTCGTGTTCTTGTATTGAAAAATAAGAGTTTAACCTAATTTCTGGAATTCAAAAAAATATAAAAATAAATAATATGAAATTTGTTGTATCAAGTACCGAATTGTTAAGCCATTTGGCCGCGTTGAGCCGAGTAATCAGCAGTAAAAGCACCATGCCAATCCTTGATAATTTTTTATTCCAGCTCACCGAAACAGCTTTAACAATTACTGCCTCCGATTTGGAATCAACTTTAATTACCAGCCTCGAACTGGATAATATTGAAGGTGAAGGATCAATAGCAGTTCCGGCAAAGTTGTTTATCGACACGTTAAAAGAATTCCCTGAACAACCGCTGACATTCCAGATTGATGCCAGTTCTTATACAGTTGAAATTTTTTCTGACAATGGAAAATACAGTATAACAGGTCAAAATGCTGAAGATTTTCCTGAATTGCCGGGATTAAACGAGGAATCAACATCAACAATCAACGTCAACCATGTCGCATTGAGAAAAGGAATTGAAAAAACATTGTTCGCAACTGCCGATGATGAACTCAGGCCAGTAATGAACGGGATTTATATTGAGCTTTCACCTGATTACATGAGTTTTGTAGCATCTGATGCCCACAAACTTGTACGTTACCGCCGTACCGATGCAAAGGCCGAATTCGAATCTTCATTTATCCTTCCAAAGAAGCCAGCCGGTTTGCTAAAAAATCTGCTTCCCAAAGAAGAATTTGACGTAAAAATTGAGTTCGATGATAAAAATGCACACTTTACGTTAAGCAGTTATAAATTAATTTGCCGTTTGGTTGAAGGAAATTATCCGAGTTACAATTCAGTAATTCCAACAAAAAACCCGAATGTAATGGTAATTGACAGGCTAAACTTTTTCAATACGGTTAAAAGGGTTTCTGTTTTTTCAAACCAGGCAAGTAATTTAATTAAGTTGAATATCAAAGATAACCAACTTGTGGTATCTGCACAGGATATCGATTTTTCAATTTCGGCAGTTGAGCGCCTTGCTTGTGAGTATGAAGGAGATGAAATGGAAATTGGTTTTAAATCAACATTCCTGCAGGAGATACTTACCAATATTTCAACTGGCGATGTTCAGGTTGAAATGAGCGACCCGACACGTGCAGGGTTGTTACTGCCTGCCGGCAATGAAGATGATTCTGAAGATATGCTAATGCTGCTAATGCCGATGATGATTAACGCATAATATTTTAATAGAAATTATGAAAAGGTATCTTTGAAACCAAATAGCAGAAATGGTTTCAGGATACCTTTTCTTTTAAATATAAGCTATGTTACTAAAATTAAAAAATCCGGTTGTAGTGCTCGATTTGGAAACTACGGGAATGAACATCGTTACCGATCGCATTGTTGAAATTGCTTTGCTAAAAATAAATACCGATGGCAGCGAAGAGGAGAAATTGATGCGGATTAACCCTGAGATGCCAATCCCACCAGAAGTTTCCCTGATTCATGGCATAACCGATGAGGATGTAATAGATAAGCCAACTTTTAAAGAAGTGGCAAAAACACTTGCTAAATTTATTGAAGGTTGTGATTTATGTGGGTTCAACTCCAATCGGTTTGATATACCATTGCTTGCCGAAGAATTTTTACGTGCCGATGTTGATATAGATTTTAAAAAGCACAAATTTATTGATGTGCAGGCCATATTTCATAAAATGGAAAAACGTACGTTGGCCGCTGCCTATAAATTTTATTGTAACACAGAGTTGGTTGACGCACACAGCGCAATGGCTGACACAAAAGCCACTTACGAGGTTTTGAAAGCACAATTGGATATGTACAATGAGACAGAGTATGAAGACGCGAAAGGACTAAAATCTATTCCAATTGTTAATGATGTTGAGAAGTTAAGTGAATTTTCAGCCTATGACCAGAATGTTGATTTTGTTGGCCGGATTGTGTTTGACGAAAATGGTGTTGAAATATTTAATTTTGGAAAAAACAAAGGCATTCCAGTCGAAAAAGTATTAAAGGAGCAGCCGGGTTATTTTGGGTGGATGCTTGATAGTGAATTTCCACTTTATACAAAAAAAGTTCTTACCCGAATCCGGCTTCGGATGACAGGAAAATAATATTAACTCTTTATTGTTAATGCTTTATTTAAAGCATTAACAATAAAAACGTTTTGGATAAATCATTTTTTCTATCTTTGCCGATCTCTATCACAAAACCGAATATATTAATGCAAATATATTCATATAAAATAATAAACGAATTGTGTGATTATAAGTGGATTTACTTGTAACAGCTATTTCATTTGTGGATTGCTTGTTTTTGAATGATTTATAGGATGGACACAACAGAAAAATTAAATCGAATTACCCTTAGTTTTCCGGATGAAAGAGAAATTCAGTACCGGGAACATTATTTCAACCAATCATATAAAACCACGAGGGTTGCGTATGTTATATTATCAATCCTATATGCTTTTTTTGGATATCTCGATAGCGTTGTTGCAAAGGACTTTTTTGATTTATTTACTATTATCAGAATATCAGTTGTTGCGGTTTTGTTGACTGTTTTCCTATTGTCGTATACAAAATGGTTTAGGCGGTATTGGCAATCTTTAATTTTTATTTCTTTTTTTATCGGGGCAGTAGGTATAATTATTATGCTTATTTCAATGCCCAATGTTGTTGTTTACAGCGGTGGTTTAATATTGGTTTTTCTTGCTGGTTTTGTGCTTATTAAGCTGCGTTTTTTTGCTGTTTCAATAGCAAGTTGGATGGTAGTTGTAATTTACATTGTAGCAGCATTGGCCTGGAAGATTGATATCAATATTGCCCTCTCAAACAGTTTCTTTTTTATTGGTGCGAATTTAATAGGGATGTTAGCTGCCTATCGCACCGAAATATATAACAGGCAAAATTTCAATCTCTATTTGCAAATAGCCAAAAAGAATGAACTGATTGAACTCGCAAATAAAAATTTGGAGGGAAAAGTTGAGGAAAGAACAAGACTATTGAATTTCAGGAATAAAGAGCTAAAAGATGAGGTTAAAAGACGTGCCGAAGTGGAAAAGGAATTGATAGCAGCAAAAGAAAAAGCCGAAGAATCAGATAAGCTAAAATCAGCATTTCTTGCAAACATGAGCCATGAAATCCGCACGCCGATGAACGGTATAATGGGGTTTGCAAGTATTTTGCGCGATGCTGAAAGCGAAGAAGAATTTAATGAGTTTGTGGATGCAATTATTCATAGTGGAGAACATTTATTAAACTTAATAAATGATATTATAGATTTGTCAAAAATTGAAGCCGGAATACTGCAAATAGAAAAAAGTAAATTTGAACTGAACCGCCTTACCAATGAAATTTATGAGATGTTAAGTGTCGATGCAAATGTTGTTGCTAAGAATATCAAATTTAGTTATACTGATGGTTTGCCCGATGATGACTGCATGATATATACAGATAGGATGAGATTGAAACAGATAATGATAAATGTAGTGAATAATGCGTGTAAATATACCGATAAGGGAAGCATACTGTTTTTCTATACTATCAAAAATGGTACACTTGAATTTACAGTCAAAGATACCGGTATTGGAATCAGTGATGATTTACAGGAATCAGTATTTGATAGGTTTATGCAGGTATCATTAAGTAGAACAGCAGGAAGAAACAGTACAGGTTTAGGTTTGGCTATTACAAAAACGTATTTAAACCTGATGGGCGGAAATATTTATGTAAAGAGCAAATTAGGCGTTGGATCTGAATTTACAATTGAATTACCTGATATTTTTAACTTTGAAAATTAAAACTTGCCGAAAGTGGAATTAAACTGGAAAGACAAAACCATAGTGATTGTTGACGATACAAGACTTAATTTTGTGTTATTAAAAACCATACTTCGAAAAACTGAAGCAAATATTGTCTGGTTCGAAAATGGTCAGGAAATAATTGATTATGTTCAGAAATCAAATGTGGTTGATTTAATATTAATGGATATTAGAATGCCAATAATTGATGGAATTGAGGCATCAAGAATTATTAAAAGCATTGCGCCACATATCCCAATTGTTATTCAAACGGCCAGTGTTATGGGAGAGGCATTCGAAGATATAAAAAACTCAGGGTGCGATGATACCATATTTAAACCAATTGATAGCGCCAGGTTGCTGAACATCATACAAAAACAACTGGAAAACAAATCAAATAAATGATAAGACAAGAAAATCCTGGCCAGCGCTATAACATTTCAGTACTTTTTGTTGATGATAACAAAACAATCCGGCAACTTTACCGACGGATACTTGAAAAGCATGTGAACCATTTATACATTGCTGAAAATGGTTCACATGGGTTGGAATTATACCAGAAGCACAAACCCGATTTGGTAATTACCGATATGATGATGCCGGTAATGAACGGTTTGGAAATGGTGAAGGAGATTAAAAAAATTGCCCCCGAAGCAAAATTAATTGTAATGTCGGCTTACAGCGAAAAGGATAGTTTCATCGAATCTATTCATCTGGGGGTTGATGGATATTTAATGAAACCCGTTGAAGCCAAAAAACTCTTGTCATTGATCGATGAATTTGCAGGAATAACACTTATGAAGTGGGAACTGGAAAGAAAAGAGAAAAAACGGCAGGAAGCCGAAGAATATTTAAAAAAATCATTAGAGGAAAAGGACGTTTTATTGCGTGAAGTTCATCACCGCGTAAAAAATAATATGCAAATTATTTCGAGCATATTAAGTATGCAGAGCCGTAATATTGATGATCCAAAATTGAAAGATATCCTTCAGGAGAGCCAAAACAGGATTCACTCAATGGCATTAATCCACGAAAATTTATACAACAATAAAAGTCTGGCAAATATTATGTTCTCTACCTATGTTAAAAGCTTGTGTGGGAATATTGCCAGAACTTATGCAAATCAACAAGCAATTGTCCGTTTTGAATATCAAATGGACGATGCTTACCTGCCTATGGATATTGCAATTCCGTGTGGTTTGATAATCAATGAACTAATTTCAAATTCTTTTAAATATGCTTTTGTAAATAAGCCGGATGGGTTAATTAGCATCCATTTTACAAACATCCGGGAAGATGGATTTGAGTTGACTGTGGCAGATAATGGAATAGGTATTCCTCCAAGTATTAATATACTTAAAACTAAATCGTTAGGACTGAAAATATTGCACAAATTAGTTCAACAATTAGATGGAGAAATACAAAACGATTTTTCAAATGGAACAAAATTTAAAATAAATTTTGATGTAACAATTAAATAAACATGAAATCAAAAAATAAATCACCTTTTTAAAAAAGCAGTAAATGAACCAGAAGTACAAAATCTTAATTGTTGAAGACGAAATTCTCGTTGCAACCGATATCCAGGAAAGCCTCGAAAGCCTGGGTTATACCGTTCAAAAAGCGGTAGATACAGGATTGAAAGCCATTGAAGCAGTAGAAAAAGAATTACCCGATTTAGTATTAATGGACATTAATCTGAAGGGTGAAATGTCAGGAATTGAGGCTGCTAAAACGATCAATCAAAAACATGATGTGCCAATAATTTATTTAACTGCAAATGCAGATATTGATACAGTAAATAAAGCTAAAGTAGCGCTTCCATACGGCTATATTATTAAACCTTTTACCGATAAAGATTTACAAACAAACATTGAAATCGCCATTTTTAAGTTTGGAAGTGATTTAAAACTTAAAATGGAGAGCGATCAGTTTAATACATTCTTCGATTTAAAGGATCACACCAAAAATCAGATTATAGTCCATGGCTCTCAGGGACTTGAAAAGATAAATATTGGTGAAGTATATTTTATTGAAAAAAGCGGAGATAATACAATTGTTCACATGGCTTATGATGAAGTTGTTACAAGTAAATCATTTGAAGAACTCATCGAATTATTCCCTAAAAAAAGTTTTATTCAGGTAAGCAAATTTTTTGTTATTAATACTTCAAAAGTATTTGCAGTAAAATATCCTGAAGTGATAATGGCTGATAAAATGAGTGTCATTTCAGTGGATAAAGAATATAAAGAGTTAATTAAGACAATTAATAGCGAACTTGGTGAAATAGTTGACGATGAATAATATGCAATCTTCAAATGAATTTTTAACCCCCGATGTAGATACATTTGATATTAATGCTTATATCCATGATATTCTAGCAAAAAATGGACCGGACGAAGCGGACTATGCTGATTTTTATGGATTGGTAGATCAAGTCAAAGATGAAGAAATAGAAGGCTTTCGGAAAAAAGTTGCTTCAATTTTGCATCCGGGAACGCTTTTCGGATTTTCATATACCAAACCTTTTGGTTACAGTGGCGACTTTTTTATTATCGAAAAGTTTTATCAAGGTTATGTAAATCCTGATGAAAAATGCTGTAAATGGGATCGTTTCATACATGCATCGGGAGCTGTAATCGCTGTGGTAAATAGGAAAACGCTGGCCATCAATATTTTTGAACAGTTAAATGAAAAAGCACTGGGTTTGCAGCAGAATGTTTTGATTCTTGGGAGTGGACCGGTTACAGAAACCTTTGAATTCTTTGAGAAAAATCCGGATAGTCCGCTAATTTTTGAAATGCTCGACCTTGATAAAAGGGCAATTGCATATGCTAAAAACAAAAACAGGAAATATTTGGATCGAATGACCTTCCATAATGCCAATGTTATCCGTTATACTCCAACAAGAAAATTTGATTTAATATGGAGTGCCGGTTTATTCGATTATTTCAAAGGCAAACATTTTGTTTATTTGCTGAAGAAATATTACGAATACCTTAATGAAGGGGGCGAAATGATAATCGGCAATTTTAATATTGAAAATCCATCGCGACGTAATATGGAAATTTTGGGTGATTGGTTTCTTTATCACCGCTCTGCTGTTGAATTAAAAGGTTATGCAACACAGGCTGGAATAGAAGAATCAAAAATTGATGTAATTCAGGAACCCTTAGGAATAAACCTGTTTTTAAGGATTAAAAAGTAATTGATTCTAACACAAAATGAAATATGAGAATCAGAACAGTAAGGAAAACTGATGCTCAGTATAATTCACCGGGTGATGCAAATCACCCGGTGAATTTTTTTATAATTAATGGCAAAGTGCTAATTTTACGAACAAAAATTGAATAAAATTAGCGTAAATAAAAAGTATGAAAATAATATGTATTGGCCGTAATTACGTTGCACATGCACATGAACTAAACAACGAAGTACCCGAAGAACCAGTTTTTTTCATGAAACCCGATTCATCATTATTGCGAAACAACGATCCGTTTTATATCCCCGAATGGACAAAAGATGTGCATCACGAAATTGAGTTGATATTAAAAATAAACAGGATAGGAAAAAATATTGAAAAACGTTTCGCGAACAGGTATTACGATGAAATTGGGATAGGAATCGATTTTACAGCGCGGGATATACAAAACAAATTAAAGGAAAAAGGGTTGCCCTGGGAAAAAGCGAAAGCTTTTGATCAGGCAGCCGTTATTGGTGGAGGATTTTTTAATAAAACGATATTTCCTGATGCGAAAAATATTTCTTTTAATCTGAAAATCAATGATGTAATTGTTCAGAACGGTAATTCGAATTTGATGATTTTTAGTTTTGAGGATATAATATCACATGTATCGAAATATGTTACACTAAAGATCGGCGATTTGATTTATACAGGAACTCCCGCGGGTGTTGGCCCAGTTAAAATTGGCGACCATCTGGAAGGTTTTCTTGAGGACAAAAAGCTGCTGGATTTTATGGTGAAATAGGAATGTTGTCATGGTTCTCCTTGTAGTAATTGTTTTCTTTGATGTCGTTGTTATCTTTGTTAAAACTTGACCACAACGATAACCTGAAAACTGCGACAACCCGACAACCATGACAACAAGAACTAAATGACAATCTGAATACCTTGACAACAATGACAACTAAAATAAATCAACTATGGTAACTTTAAACGAAATCCAAAAATTCCTCGAACCTCGAAAATTGGCAATTGCCGGAGCATCACGCAACCTTAAAAAATTTGGTGGAGTAGTTTTTAAAGAATTGCAGGCCAATGGTTTTATCCTGTACCCAATTAATCCAAATGCTGAAGAAATACAGGGTGTGAAGTGCTATAAATCGGTGGATGGACTTCCTGCCGATGTTGAACATCTTTTGATTCTTACTTCTAAAGAAGAAACCGATTCCGTGGTTCATTCAGCAATTAAAAAAGGAATAAAAATGATTTGGATTCAGCAGAAATCTGAAACTCATGAAGCTGTAAAGATCATTGAAGAAGCTGGCATTCCGTTGATTTATAATAAATGTATCATGATGTTTGCCTCACCTGTTAAAGGGGTTCATGGTTTTCACAGGTTTCT
>JBBQPP010000127.1:0-8867 GCA_038217255.1 Bacteroidales bacterium
AACTTCTGGTGCATTATAAAAATTATACAGAAACCAAAAATATTCGCTTAAAAGCGAGGGGTAATAATAGGCGGCAACAATGTTTTTTTCCACCAATTTTCTTGAACTTTGAAACTGACCCAATAGTGAATGGTGAACTAAAAGGATTTAATAAAATAAAATTGGTAACCCATTGCTCAACCTCAAAAGTGTACACCGATTATTTGTTAAAAGAATACCTGGCGTACAAACTTTACAATGTGCTTACCGACAATAGTTTCCGGGTTAAATTACTCGATATAAAATATATTGATACAGGGAAAAAGGAAAGAAATTATGATAAATACGGGATTTTGATTGAACCCATTGAATTATTGGTTGCCAGAAAAAAATCAATAGAAGTTGACGGAGAAATAATTCGCGAAAACAATGTTATTGAAGAGGATGCGGACATTGTTGCTCTTTTTCAATACATGATTGGAAATACTGATTGGAGAATTAAAGGAGGGCACAACATAAAATACATAAAGTCGTTAACTAAATTAACAGATAAAGTAACTCCAATTCCCTATGATTTTGATTTTGCGGGCTTTGTGGGAACTCATTATTCACATCCTCAATCATGGACCAGCATTGAAAATGTTAAAGAACGAGAATATCTTGGGTATTGCCGGAACAGCGACGAAGCTTATTTAAAAACGATAAATCTTTTTTTGGATAAAAAGGATCAAATGATAAAAACAATAGAATCATTTTTGTATCTATCTGAAGGTGAAAGAGAAAGGTTGATAAAATATATTGAAAGCTTTTATGATCTTCTAAATAATCCCAATCGTTTTATATCTACTTTAAAAAGCCAATGCAGAACTGACTTTTAAAGACAAATTAAACAAAAGGAATAATTACATTACAAAATGTGAATAACTAATATTTAGAATCTTCTACGGGCCACCAGATAACATCATCAATTCCCCGAACAACCTGATATGTTTCTACCTTAATCCGGATGAGTGCAAAATCCTCTGAATGCATTAAGCTTTCCAGATGGGGATGCCTTTCCAGATGTGCATGCACAGCTTCTTCCAACTCTGCTATCCCAATCTCTTGAGCATGACCAAAAGCGGTAAGAGCGAAACCTTTCTGCGGATTCGAACTGTCCAAATCTTCCCCTTGAATAAGAACTGCAACTCTGCCGTTATGTAAAATATTTTCGAACTTCCGGGTATTGCGATACGTAGCAAAAATTATTTGCCGGAAACCCTGAACCGGTGTAATCGCTATCAAACTTGGGTGTGGCTGCCCATGAGCCACTGTAGCCAGAACTGCCAGCCGACTGGTTTGAAGGATGCCCTCAATGTATTTCTTTATTTGAATTGGATTGTTCATATCTGCTTCAACAAAATTATGCTTATAAAGTTATGGACAAACCCACCACTGCATAATTGAACAATGAGAAGTTATAAACTTCATCATTATCAGCCCCTCCTTCGAGTATTCTGTAACCTGTTTTTAAAGCAACCTTGTCTAATAACTTAAAGGTTGCAGCAATCAAAACGTCTTCAGCTCTTCCTTGCGGGGCTGCTAATGCATCGCCTTCGAGAAGAAGACCAAATTTCTCATTCATTATCCAGTTTAACCTGAAATTAATGATAGGAACAAATCCAACATTTGTCTTTTTTGCTGATAAACCATCACTTTTAAGGGCAATTTCAGCATCTCTAATTTTTGCAGTAAACCCAAGTCCAAACTCAAATTTGGGTCTCTTTACAAAATCATACCGGTAAGTAATACGGTACGAGTTAAAGGTATAGGATGCATCGAGTGACGTATTGGCTGGGAAAGTTATTCCTTCAAAATCAATTGGAAAAGTTGCTGAACCATCTGATTTAACTGTAAGGGGTGCATATAAAACAGAAATAGTATGCCTCGAATTTATTGTGTAGCCTACTCTAAGCCGCATAAAAGTGGTTGGTTTGGCATTCAAATCATCTGTGAGTGAGAACAATGTTCCTGCATCGCCCGGAATCCTGACATCATTATAACCTGCGAATACCGCGCCGCTTTCAATATCCAGGCCCAGCTGAGCTTTAGCCAAGAAAGGTGAAAATATTACAGCCACAATAAATAAGACAGAAATTGGAATACTCTTATTTTTCATATTTAAGGTTTTTTAATAACGGTTACTAAGTTAAACAGAATTTATACAAAGAAAAATATCCTGAAATTATATGTCGTTAAGGGGCACATCAACAGAAGAGCAATTTAAGTTTATTAAATCGATTACTTTCCTATTGGATTCATCAATTTCCCATGTATGTCGAGCCCATTTGGTAGTAACATCTTTGTCAATACCAAGACGAGGAAAGATTCCTTTGACCTTTCTGCTTTTACTCCCATGCAATTAGTTGTTAATAAAACCCAAAAAGACTAAATGACTTGAATACCTTTCATGTGAATTTATAAAATTTGTATTAGACGCATATTTTTTCACAATTACCAATGCTTCAGGTTCAGGTTCAAGTTTAATAGAAAACTCTTTACCGGTTTTAAACCTATTATTCATCATTGTACAAATTTCGGGCTTTATTGAAAATCGAACGGAAGGACCTCATTTAATTATTAATGGCTGAACTAACACCTTGTCGTTTAAGATAATGTTCAAATCGCTGTAAAAAGACCAAGTTAATTTCAGAAAATGGTAATTTATCGCCAATGAATGATTTCAGGCTTGCAATTGTTGGATTATGCCATCGTTTTGTACCATCTGAGTCAATTGAATTAAGAAATTCTTCAGCAAAATCAAAGAAATCCAATGCACCGGAATTTTTATTTTTGTTTGTTAATTGTGATTTTATTTGTTTAACTGTCATAAGTTCCCGTCTATCTCCTAGCTCAATATCTTTCTTTTGGAATTTCTGCAGTTTCTCGGTAATGCGCAAATTAATATAATCCTTGTTTTTTCCAGATTTTACAAAACCCGACTTAATATCAAATCTTAATGATTCCACATAAAGATCGGTAGATACATAGTCAGCTCTTCTGTTGTGAGTTATCCTTATTTTTATATTGGTTGTTCCATCACTTTTTTGATGAACTTCAACTTTAAATATTACGGCCTTGAATGTTGACATTTTTGAGATTAATAAACATTTACCGTAAAAGGGTACAAAAAAGGCTGTACAGGCATAAAAAGAAAGATTGAAATAAAACCTGTGTTAACAGCAAAATACCCGCAAGTCGGGCAACCAGCTTCGTTGGACAGGAATAAAAACAGACAAAAAATGAAACAGATATTTTTACTAATCATTATACCCATGCTTTTCGCTTGTGAGCAAAATACAGAAAGGACGCAGGTTTTGGAAAACCGTATTGATAGTTTGGAAGTTAAAATTTCGGATGTGTATAAACCCGGTTTTGGAGAATTCATGAGTAATATTCAGGCACATCATGTTAAACTTTGGTTTGCCGGACAAAACAAAAACTGGAAACTTGCTGATTTTGAAGTTCATGAAATTATGGAAACCGTTGATAATATTCGGAAGTACCAGACAGAACGAATAGAAAGCAAGATGATAGAAATGATAGATCCGGCTTTGGACAGCGTAAACATTGCAATTGAAAGAAAAGACCCTGAACTTTTTAACAGCACTTATGTTTTGTTGACAAATACCTGCAATACCTGTCACCAGGCGACAAAATTTGAATTTAATATTGTAAAAATTCCGGAGGCACAAACATTCAGCAACCAGGATTTCAAAAACCATCTATAACATGTTAAAGAAATTCATTTATACTGACAACTCAAAAACGACAATGATCATCCGCTTAATGGTTGGAACAGTTTTTCTGTCGGAGGGTATTCAGAAGTTTCTGTTTCCTGCGATAAGGGGAGCAGGGCGATTTGAAACCATCGGGCTGCCTTCACCTGAATTCCTGTCATATTTTGTAGGTGTATTTGAAATACTCTGTGGCGCTTTTGTGCTGTTCGGTTTACTTTCGCGCTTCGCAAGTATCCCGCTTATAATCATTATGCTTGTTTCCATTTTCACAACCAAAGTGGGTATTTGGTCGGAAAAAGGCTTTTGGGAAATGATGCACGCCAGCAGGACGGATTGGTCAATGCTACTTGGCAGCATTTTTCTATTCATTAAGGGCGGTGGTTTTTGGTCGCTTGATAATGCAATATTCAAAAGTGAAAAATAATTTTATTGATTTTGTTGTCAGGCAGAAAGTACAATAAGTTGCAATCGTTTAACAGCTTAGGGAAACTGATACAAGAGAACCATTAATCAACTAAATAAATTTTATTTTACCAGGATATTGGAAGATAATTAAAACTCATCTTAAAACTTCAGAAACTATCGCTTTGGCAACAGCAATCCATGAATGAATGTCATCTTTTGAACAACTGCCTGACTAATTATAAAAGGATATACATCCGGAATTCCCATCGCCCGGTTAATGCTGTTTACCGCGAAAGATAAGGGCACGCAGGTACGAATGATGGTTTCGAAATCTGTTATGCCATAAGGATCGAATGTAGCTTCTGTCGTCATGTCTTTCAGTATATCGGTAGGATTAACTTTCAATCCAAAATAATGGGCTGTTTCCAACATATCCATGATGTGAAGATAATGTGCCCAGGATTCCGCCCAGTCTTCCAAAGGATGAGATGCTGCATATTTGCTGATATAAAAGTTTTGCCAATTTTCAGGCGCACCAAACTTGTAATACGCTTTTAATGCTTCACTGTAGTTTGCCTGCTCATTTCCAAAAATTGCCCTAAATGCCGTTAAAACATCATATTCGTTCAATACCAACCGCTCCCAAAAGTAATGCCCCACTTCATGCCTGAGGTGGCCTATCAAAGTACGGTAAGGCTCCAAAAGCTGCATTCTCATCTGTTCCCGAATTACCGAATCAGCCTCCCTGAGCAGAATGGTAATAACGCCATTGAGGTGTCCTGTCATTATTTTGGGATTATTTTGTTTGGCTATAAAATCAAAACACAATCCGTTATCATTGTCCATTTTAACTTGTATATCCAACCCTATTTTTTGAAGCTGATAAATGAGCCGATGTTTTGCTATTTCAATATTTTTCCATTTCGGAAAATTCTGCTGATCAGAAAGATTGGGTATGGTGCGGTTGAGTTGACATGCACGACAAAAGTCATGAGGGTCATTCTTCTCCAAAACCCAGTTACAAACACCGTATTCATAATTTTTACAATATTTGTATTCAATTTTTTCACTATCCGATATTAGCGATGAACCCCGATAATCAAATGTGAGCATTTTACGGTCATCATCGCGGTAGCCGCATAAATGTCCGCAATTTTCACATTTATAATTTTCAAAAAATAATGGATGATCACAATTACCACACTGAAAAACTTTCATAAAATAAACTTTGAAATAAATGGCAGAGTTAATACTTATTTATAACAATCACATATTTAGAGTTTAAAAGAAAAAAGGCGCACCCAAAACAAAGTTCGGGCACGCCTTCCAAAATTAACCAAATTAATGATAACCATGAAAATGAATTGTTATCACTTTATTTTTCTGCAGGTGCATCAATCACCTTCAAATATCGTCCAATCCAGTATGGTAGCAACCAGATATCACCCGCGCTGTTTTCCGAACGGCCAGCCGAATGTTCGTCAAGCTGAAAACGATTTGCATTGTGCCTTGTAATTGGCAACTCGTCGGGGGGCAAAACTTCAGTAATTGTTTGGTTCCTGAAATTGGGTTCTATAAATTCAATGTCTTTGCGATGGCTGTTAATAATCGTCCAGTTTACCAAATCCAGCGGATACTCCTGCAAATACCAAACTGCTTCATCCAAATCAATATTATCAGTCTCAACAATGGCAGTCATTATGTTCCACAAGCCTTCTTTTTCGGGGCGTTCAATCTCAAAATGGTCGATAATTGCTGCTTTAAAATGTGCCTTTAGTGTGTCGTTTAAAGCATAACGATACAGTCCCCAATAGCCACAATAATACATTTCATCGTCAGAGTGGTTCCAGCCATCCGAAAGATCTTTGCTCAATTCATCGGCATCATCAGGTGCATGCCCGATTTCTTTCATTGGGCGCATCAGGTTTTCAAGGTAGCCCTGTTCGTTCAACAGGTAAAAGGCAGCATCTTTGTACTTTTCCTTTTTTGTAAAATGATAAGCAGTTTGCAACATTGCTATAATATTTGACGAATTGATTTTCCTGTCGCCAACATTTAAAGGCCGGGCATTTACATATTCCGGATTCCAGCGGCCCCAGCGGGTTGGTTCGCCGTTCCAGTCAATCATATAGAAGTTATTTTTAACCACATGCGACATCAAAGTATCAATCAACATAATTGCTTTGTCGCGCAAATCGGGTTGATCAACAAGTTCGGCAATTGCGCTAAAAGCAAATATATGACCAATAGCTTCATCACTGCTTGTTGTCGATTTCCAGTCCCACTCCGGATCATCCGTTGGTCTCCAGGGTTTGTCAGTATCATTATATCCGGCCCTTTCAAAGGAACGCGAAGGGAATCCCGATTTCATGGGATTAATCGTGTAAAGGCGTTCCATTGCATCTAATGATTCGCGGATATTTTGTAATGCTTCGTCGGATTTTGTAACCGAATAACGAAAAGTTTCGCCAGCAAGGTACATGGAAGTCCACAAACCATCGTTATCCGAATTTTCCAGGCTACCTGTTGTAATGTCACCGTTTACCATGCGCGAAACTGTAGCATTAAAACCTGTACGAATGTGGCGTTCGCGAACCTGTTTTTCAAAGAAATCAGCTTTTTCGGCTAATGTCATTTTCTCAAAACCTATTTTACCTAAACCATTATTTGTCAGTATTAAAACTGAATTCTCAGGTCCTTTTGCAATATCAACAACTGTATCTGAAGGAATCCAGCGTTGCGAAGCATAGTAGCTAAACTTACCATCATCAAGTAACAACATGGCGCCCGAAGTTGACCCAAACCAGATTTTCCCATCAATATTACTGATAGTTGTTAACTCAGTCCACGGCATTTTTCGTTGAATTTCGCCAACTTGCTTTTTTGTTTTTGAATCGATTTCGAAATAACCATCGTTTGTTCCAACAATCACTTTGCCGGGAGCCAGTTCAAAGCAGGTAATGTTTTCGTTTTCAAGAACCTTCGAAACTTCTTTACTTTCCGCAGAAAAAGTACTGATTGACGATTTTCCCAGAATCCAGAAAAGTTTTTCGGCAGCATCGTATTTAATTTCCCTGACTTCATCACCTGAAAGTGAACCTTCCCATAAACTTTTTGAAT
Organism: Bacteroidales bacterium; assembly: GCA_038217255.1. Taxonomy (GTDB): domain Bacteria; phylum Bacteroidota; class Bacteroidia; order Bacteroidales; family Prolixibacteraceae; genus Draconibacterium. The sequence goes on from JBBQPP010000127.1 coordinate 7,284, forward strand.
CCTTCAGCAAAGTCAGGTTTTTTCCATCAGAAATCAGAAAGGCAAAATCTTCTCCCCCGCAAAATATGCTGGCATTGGGCATGTTGTGGCGCGAATACAATTTTCCGGCCCAGGCATTGCTCAAAACGGCTTTATCATCTATATAAACCAACTGATTCTGATAGATTCCGATTGCTGAAATATTTTTATCGGAGGTAGATCGATCCTGAACATCTTTCACCAAAGTACCCGGAAAAAGAAACTGGCCGGCCCTTATTCTTGATAAACCTTTGGAAGAAAGCATTTGAATGTAACCGTTTCTGTCGGATGCCACTTGCAGCAATGCAGCGTCAGCATTTTCATTCAGGTATTTAATACTGTAATCCTGAATAAACGGTTTGTCCTGATGTGATTTTGCTGTTTTGGATTCTTCTTTTTTCGTGCACGATGCAATTCCAATTGCTAACAGTGCGATTAAAATGATTTGTTTTTTCATTATATTATTTTTCGGAATGAACTCATTTGATTGATATTAATATTTTATCCCAATTTAAGTTTAAAACAAATATTTGTTTGAATTTTTTGGATTCGTTTTTACCTGAACCTGCTATATGTAATGTGTAAGCCAACCTATTCCCATCGTTTGAAACTACAAGTTCTTCGCGCTTTTGATCATCGGCAGTGAGCATAAAAGTTTTGCCAAAATTTTTGCCCGGTTCAGCACAAATGGCGGCAATATTTCCATCGGAAATTACAAACAACCAGTTCTTTTGGGGATGCCAGCGTGGTGAAGATAGTTTTGAGTCGAAAGTTGAAAGTTGAAGGGGTTTCATATTTTTTTCTCCTGATAAATCAGACCCTTTTGAATTGATAACAAAAACCTGCAAAACTCCTGATTTGTCGGGCGAAAGAAAGGCAATCATTTCCCCGTCAAAAGAACCGCGCACAATTCCATCCATTTTCCCTGAATGTGTCAAACGGCGGATCGTGATTCCTGTTGGCGGTTCAGGATATTCATCTCCATTTCCTGAAAAAGCCGTGGTTATATCCACACTTTCAGGAATATCGGCAACAAATAAATCGGTTTGGTAGTCCACACCATTTTCTGCCCTCACTTTTCCGATAAAAGCACGCATTTTTCCTGCCGGATCAACCCATGAATCGCCGTAAGCTTTTTCGATTTCGCCGGGTTTTGATTTGCCTTTTTCCGCAGGTTTCAGGATTACAGCAAAATAGTGGGTGTAACCATCAGGAGCCAAACTGTTTGGTTCCATAAATCCGATTGTCCTGTCATAATCTGTATTCAAATAATCGTCATAAGTAAAGCCTATTCTGTTCCCGTTTCGCGCGTATTCATGGCGGTGTGTTCCACCTCTGTGTGCTCCGGAAGTAGTTATGCTATTGGTTGCCACATCACGCAAATCAACTTTTGTTGTTATTCCCAAGCCATCGGCGCTTACTTCAACCCCTGTGCGGTTGGTAATTGCGTAGTAACCGCGTTCTTCAACTTCATTCAAAAGCGGCCCGTGAATGAAAATCACTTTATCCTCTGTAGGATGCCACGAAACCGCACCAACACCAGGGGCAGCCTGTTCACCTGATACC